>JAKSJT010000085.1 GCA_024402125.1 Bacteroidales bacterium | reverse complement strand
AGATATATGGGTAGGTAGTCATGAAAATGGCCACCTATTTTTATTGTTCCATTCATTATGCATAAAGTGCCATTGGTTCCGTTAATGTTACCGATTGCCACATGTGTCGGTTGTTTTGACAGGAAAATTTAGTATATTTAGCAATCGCACAGTAATTAACATGAACACTAAAGCCCTTTTTGCCGCTCTTTTTATGATGCTATCCAGTGGGGTAGCGTATTCCCAGCAGAGCCAGCTCGTCACCGATAAATTCTATTCAGCTCCAAGTGGAGTTGTATTCTCAACTCCGTCATTCCTTCATCCGGAAGGAGGACATGCGACATATGCCCAGGTCATGGAGTGGATCGAATCCAGAGCTAAAGACTCAAGAGTTGATCTCTCATTTATCGGCAAATCCACAAACGGATACGATATCCCTCTATTGAAAGTGTCAGACCCGTCTATGGGCAAGCCTTCAAAGAAGGTTAAAGTGTTCCTTCAGGGAGTCCTCCATGGCAATGAACCTGCTGGAACCGAGGGAATACTTGCAACTCTTGATTATCTGCTTAAGGATACTGAGGGACAGAAGATTCTATCTTCAGTAGATGTGTACATGATCCCGATGGCAAACATAGACGGATACATGGCAGATACTAGAGCATCAGCAGACAAGTATGACCTCAATAGAGATCAGTCCAAGCTGACAGACAGAGTGAGCATCATACTTAAGAAGGCCTTTATGGAGATTGACCCTGATGTGGCACTTGATCTTCATGAGTTCAATCCATTCAAGGCTGATTTCAAGGAAGTGGGCGGAGCAATCTACTATGATGCACTTTTCCTTCCAACAGGTCACCCTAATGTTGATAAGGGTATTCGTGATGCAGTAATCGATTATATCAGAAAGCCAGCGGAAGAAGCCTTTGATAAGGTGGGCTACACTCACTACACTTATTTCACTCCTGCTAAGACTGACGGTAAACTTACTCTGGTATGCGGAGCCAGAAGCCCTCAATCCAGCTCAACATCATGGTCACTTTCTAATGCAATCTCTATACTTGTTGAGATTAGAGGTATCGGAATGGGACGCCAATGCTTCGAGAGAAGAACAAATACAGCATTCATTCTGTCAAAGGCAGTACTCCAGAAGGCTGCTTCCAATCCTTCCGAAATTAAGAAGATAGTTGCTAGAGCAAATAAGAACACCATTAAGGCGAAAGCTCCAGTTGCTGCTCTTTTCCATTCCAACATCTATCCAGGCAAGGCTACATTCCTGGATTTGGAGAAGGCTCAGACAGTGGAGGCTGACGTTCTTATCAAGGATGCCCTTGACTACACTATGGATATACAGAGGGCAAGACCAAAGGCATATGCAATCGATGCTTCTGAAACAAAGGCGATAGAGAATCTCAGAACTCTAGGCCTGGAGGTCGAGATCCTAAAAGAAAGCAAGACTTTCTCTACAGAATCATATACTGTGACAGAAGATGTAGTCGCAGATAAAGTCTGGGAGAAGATCAACACCAGAACAGTCTCTGTTGATGTTGTCAAAGGTTCACGAACATTTGACAAGGGAACAGCGATAGTCTGGATGAACCAGCAGAATGCAAACATTGCTGTTTCGGTTCTGGAACCGGAAGCTGAGAATGGCTTCGTTACATTCAGGGTCGTTGAGGCAAGGAAGGGACAGACTCTTCCTATCTGTCGCATTGTAAAATAAATAGTTTATTAATAATAGTATTTATGAAAAAAGCCTTATTAACACTTCTTATGTCGATTATGACAGTGGCTGCTTTCGCTCAGGTGAAAGGTACTGTTATCGATGGAGATAATGGCGAGCCGTTTATCGGTGCAAGTGTCATTATCAAGGGAACCACAACGGGTACAAATACCCAGCTTGATGGTTCGTTTGTCCTCCCTGCAAAGGTTGGAGATGTTATTGTTGCTTCCTTTATCGGATATAAGGAGCAGGAAATCACCCTGGCTACCCTCCAGGATCTGACTATTACTCTTATGCCGGATATGGACGTTCTCGATGAGGTCGTTGTAGTCGGTTACGGTACACAGAAGAAGAGTGACGTTACAGGTGCTGTAGCTACATTCGATTCTAAGCAGCTTGAGGAAAGACCTAATTCAAACATTATCCAGTCTCTTCAGGGATCTGTCGCAGGTCTTAACATCTCTATGACAGGATCAAATGCAGAAGGATCAAGTTCATCTACCCTTATCCGCGGTAACAACTCAATCTCGGCATCGAATTCACCTCTTATCATCCTTGATGGCATTCCATACTCAGGTAACTGGTCTGAAATCAACTCAAACGATGTTGAGTCAATCGAGGTTTTGAAGGATGCATCTTCAACAGCTATCTATGGTGCTCGTGGTGCTAACGGTGTTATCATGATCCAGACTAAGAAAGGTAACGGCGAGAAGGTTTCTGTATCATATCATGGATACGGTTCATTCTCAAAGGCTATCAACATCCCTAAGATGATGGATGGTGAGGAGTACTACAACAACAAGCTGGCAGGTGGTTGGACAATCGGTCTTACAGAGCAGGCTATGCATGACGCAGGAAGATCAACAGACTGGCTTGCACTTGCACTCCAGACAGGTTACTCTATGCAGCACAACCTCTCAGTAAGAGGCTCAAGCAAGGGCACCAAGTACTACATCTCAGGTAACTACACAGACAACCAGGGTATCGCAAAGAACGATATGTTCAAGAGATACAACCTTACTTTCAACTTCGAGCAGGAGCTTGCGAAGTGGGTTAAGTTCGGTACAAACACAACATTCGGTTACTATGACAGAAGTGGTAAGAATGTCAGCTTCTCAGCTGCATATCTTATGAACCCTCTTTCTGAACCATACAAGGCTGACGGCACTCTTCGTCTTCAGACATGGGAGGATAACAACTATGCGAACAACCCTCTCAGCCCGCTTAACGAGAAGAACCATGACATTACACGTTTATTCACATCAAACAACTACCTTGATGTGACACTTCCTCTCAAGGGTCTTACCTATAAGCTCAATACAGGTTATACCTACAGGTCAAGACTTCAGCAGAACTACGCTGGCCGTGATACTGTAGAAGGTGAGAAGAACGGCGGTGTTCTTTCAGTTGAGAACATCTACACTGAGAGCTGGCTTATCGAGAACATCCTTTCATATGCAAGGGATTTCGGAAAGCACACAATCTTCCTTACAGGTCTCTATTCGGCTCAGTATCATGACAATGTTCGTAACAGCATCGACGCTCATGGATTCCCTAATGACGTCATGACATACTGGCAGCCAGACAAGGCTTCATCCTCTTCTACAAGCGCAAGCAAGACAATGTCTACTCACGTATCCCAGATGCTCAGAGCAAACTACAGCTACGATTCTCGTTACCTGTTCACAGCAACAGCTAGACGTGACGGTTTCTCGGCATTCGGTAATGATACAAAGTATGGTATTTTCCCTTCTATCGCTTTCGGTTGGAATGCAAGCAATGAGGCATTCTTCAAGGGTGCCAAGGATGTTATGAATAACCTTAAGGTACGTCTTTCATGGGGTAAGAACGGTAATGAGGCTATCAACGCATACTCAACACTTCCTGTTCTCCTTGGCAAGGACTACCTTACAGACAACTACACCGCTATCTACGGATTCTATCCTAACAAGCTTGCTTCTCCAGACCTTGGTTGGGAGACAACAACTTCATATAACTTCGGTATTGACTACGGATTCCTGAAGAACAGAATCCATGGTACATTCGATGTGTATACAACAAACACATATGATCTTCTCCTTGAGAGAACAATTCCTTCAATCAACGGTACAAACTCTCTTCTCCAGAATATCGGTAAGACAAAGGGTAACGGTATCGAGTTCCAGATCTCTTCAGTGAATATCTCAAAGAAGGACTTCTCATGGAGCACTGACTTCAACATTGTTCACTCTCACAACGAGATTGTTGATGTGGGTCTTTATGACGAGAACGGCAAGCCAATGGATGACGTTGCTTCAGAGTGGTTCATCGGTCAGCCTGTATCTGTAAACTACGACTATATCTTCGACGGTATCCAGAAGGTTGGTGAGGAAGTGTCTTACACATCACCTCTTTCTCAGCCAGGTTATGTGAAGTATGTCGACAAGAAGGCAGACGGCATTATCAATGAAGAGGATAGAGAGGTTATCGGTTCTAGAACTCCTAAGTTCACATTCGGTATGAACAACACATTCACTTACAAGAACCTCTCACTCTCAGTATTCATCAACGGTCAGGTAGGTGCAACTTACCCTAACTTCCTTGCTGGTACTCATACTTTGTCATATCGTCAGAATCAGCTCAGCAAGACATTCTGGACAGAGGAAAACCAGATTGACACATTCCATAAGAACATCGGTGACGGTTCTGAGAATACAAAGCGTGTCGCTTTCTATGAGAGGAACGACTTCCTCAGAATCCAGGACATCAACCTTGGCTACAAGCTCCCTAAGAAGCTTATCCAGGGCGCTGGCATCAGCCGTCTTGAGGTTTACATGAATGTCAAGAACCTTGCTACATTCACAACATGGTCAGGTCTTGATCCAGAGTTCGTAACATCAGGTGGTGCTCAGAGAAATATCCCTCAGACATTCCAGATGCTGTTTGGTGTTAAGCTTGACTTTTAATTAGGAGGAAGATGATTATGAAAAAGTATATATTCTACATATTTGCTGCAGCAGCTGTTCTTTCATCTGCAGCTTCATGTTCAAAGGAATTCCTCGTTGAGGCTCCTGTGGACGATATCTATGCAGAAAACCTTCTTACTAACTACACAGGATTCGAGAGCATGAACTACGCTCTCCAGTCTATGGTAAGAGATGAGTACGCACGTATGGACGTTAACTATGGTAGTACAAGCTTTGGGTCTCTTCCATTCGCTAAGTCTACTATGTGGAGCTGTGGAGTTGATAATGCGTGGGGTAATAACCGTCACACATCATTCCGTTTCTTCAGCTATCCTAAGAACATTGTCTCAATGACAAATGAGACATGTTTCCTTTCACTATTTGAGTGGCTCTACAAGGTTGTCAACACAGCTAATATGGTTATCGGTAGAGCAGAGCTCGACGGTATTGATTGGGAAGGTGGTTCAGCAAGCGCAGACGCTGCTAACAAGGCTACAGTTGTAGCTGAGGCTAAGCTCTACAGAGCATGGGCTTACCGTCACCTTACACTTTCATTCGGTGATGTGCCTCTTTCAACAGAGGAGATTACTGGTTCTAACTACCGCGTAGACTGGGAGAGAAACTCAGTTGCTGAGATCCGTGCTCTTATGGAGGCAGACCTCAAGTACGCTGTTGAGAACCTTCCAATGCGCCAGGCAGGTAACAACACAAAGCCTAACCAGGCTGTTGCTCGTCATTATCTTGGCGAACTCTACCTCGCTATGTCAAAGCCTCAGGAGGCAAAGGCAGTCCTTCAGCCACTTGTAGAGGGTAATGACTACGCTCTTATGACTTCAAGATTCGGATCAAACGCAAACAACCCTGGAAATGCATTCATGGACGTATTCCGTTCTCCTCTCTACTCAGAGGGTAACAAGGAGGTTCTTTGGGCATTCCTTAACACTGAGGTTGAGAACAGCTCATACGGTAACTCTGATGTTATCTTCATGAGAAACATGTGGGTTAACTACTATTCAAGCAACTCAACAATCTCAAAGCTCACTTGCGATCTCTATCCTACACAGTCAATGCAGCTGTTCTGGTCTCTTAACGGAGGTAAGGGTGCTGGTAGATGTGCTATCTCTCTTGGTGCGTTCGGTCTCTATGACTGGGATGGTCAGAAGAATAACGATATCCGTTAGGACGACTACTCTATGACATGGCATCTCTATTTCATGGACAACGCAGGTGAGACATATGAGATTCCTAACTATATCAATCTCAAGACTAACGCTGCTATGTCAAATGACAGTGATCCAACTATCAAGCAGTACAACCTTCCTTCAACAAGAAAATGGGAGTATGTTAACCCAATCTTCGAGAAGGCAAATGCTGATAACCAGTTTAACAACATGGTATATCTCCGTCTTGCAGACACATACCTTCTCTACGCTGAGGCTCTTTACAAGCTCAATGACGCAAATGCTGTAAATTGGGTAAATAAGGTTCGCCAGAGAGCTCAGGTATCTGATGCGAAGGCTTCAGATATGTCAATTGACTTCATCCTTGATGAAAGAAGCCGTGAGCTTATCACAGAGGAACCTCGTCGTGAGACTCTTATCCGTCTTAGCCAGGAGAACGGTGCTGACGAGAGACTCGCAAGCAACATCTTCAAGACAAGAGTCAGAACTTACAACGAGGTATCAGGCCGTGAGGTAAGAGGTATGCATGATGATACAACACCTGTACTCTTCCCAATCCCTCAGGAGTTCATAGATTCTAATACAGGTAGGGCAGTAAAGCAGAATCCTGGTTATTAATCTAGATTGTTTATATGACAATAGTCGCTTTCGCTTTATGTATAGTCATCATCGCAGTAATTGCGGTGATGCTATACAGAAAGTTTAACCCACAGGGAGTTCTCCTTATCGCTGGACTTCTGATGGTGTGCCTTGCCCTTATTCTGGGCGTGTCTCCGGTAGATGTCACCAAACCTACTGGATCAGCTTTCTTTGACATATTCAAATACGCAGAGGAGAAGTTCGTCTCCAACTTCTCAAGAGCTGGTCTGATGATCATGGTGATTGGAGGATATGTGGCATTCATGAACAAGATTCAGGCAACGAACATGCTTGTCTATCTTGCAATCAAGCCACTCGCCGTGTTCAAGAAGTATCCATATCTTGCTATGGTTCTTGCCATTCCGATTGGACAGCTTCTTTTCATGACAACTCCTTCAGCTGCCGGTGTCGGCCTTTTGCTTGTTGCAACTCTTTATCCTATTCTGGTTAACCTCGGAGTGAGTAAGATTTCGGCTCTGTCAGTTATCGCTGCTGCGACACTTTTTGACCAGGGACCTGGTTCAGCTAACACTGCGGCTGCCGCAGCGCTTGTTGACCTTACTCCTATCCAGTATTTCATTCAGTATCAGATCCCGACAGTTATCCCTGTCACTCTGCTTCTGATGGCAATCTATTACTGGTACAACAAGAGATGCGATAAGAGAGATCTCGCAGCAGGAAAGGAAATCTACAGTGAGAAGCTTGATGAGTCAAAGCGTCCGGAGGTTCCTGCAATCTTTGCATTCCTCCCACTTCTTCCAATTGTTCTCCTTGTTGTATTCTCATCATATATCGGACTGTTTGATGTAAACCTTGGAACAACAGTTGCGATGCTGGTGTCTCTACTTGTTGCGATGATATGTGTAGCTATCCACGGTAAGAGCTATAAGGCAGTGTTTACTTTGTTCCCTGCATTCTGGCAGGGTATGGGCAATGTGTTCGCTTCCGTTGTGACTCTTATTGTGTGTGCGGAGATATTCTCTGGCGGTCTTATCAGCCTTGGATTCATTGATACACTTGTTGCAGGATCAACCAGCATAGGAATGGGAGGCGTTGCGATCTCTATAGTGATTGTATCAATTATCTTCCTTGCTGCCATGATGATGGGAAGCGGTAATGCCGCATTCTTCTCATTCGGTCCGCTTGTTCCAGGAATTGCAACGCAGCTCGGAATGCCTGCAGTAGATATGGTTCTTCCAATGCAGCTTGCAGCCAGCATGGGCCGTGCAACATCTCCAATCGCAGGAGTTATCGTTGCCATTTGTGGTGTAGCTGGAGTTCCTACAATGGATCTGGCAAAGAGAAACCTTGTCCCTCTTACTATAGGAGTTACAGCGCTGACACTGATTCATTTCTTTATTTACTAGATTGACTATGATACTATTTAAGAATTGTAAGATATATTCACCAGACCCTCTTAAAGAATCTGAGGTTCTTGTTGTTGGAGATAAGATTGCAGCAATTTCAGACAAGATATCCATTTCTGGAATAGATGTTCAGGAAATCGACCTTCAGGGACGTTATCTTGTCCCTGGCTTCATTGACCAGCATGTTCATGTTATCGGAGGAGGCGGACAGTTCGGTTTCTCTTCAATGATTCCGGAGGTGACTGTTCCTGAACTTGTCCAGGTCGGAACAACTACTGTTCTGGGCCTTCTAGGAACGGATGGATTTGTGAAGCAGCTGCAGACTCTTTACAGCAAGACAAAGGCTCTTTGCGAGCAGGGACTCTCCGCATACATGCTGACAAGCTACTACGGTCTTCCAGAAAGGACAATGACCGGGTCGGTAGCTGAAGACCTGATTTTCATTGACAAGGTTATCGGATGTAAGCTTGCCATGAGTGATGACAGATCGTCGTTCCCAACAGAGCAGGAGATCCTTCGTCTTATCAATCAGGTTCGTCTCGGAGGATTCACATCAGGTAAGCATGGTATCTTGCATATTCACCTTGGTAATCTTGAGACTAAGATTGATACTCTTCTTTCAATTGTTGAGAAGTATCCAACTCTTATCTCATATCTTTCTCCAACTCACTGTATAAGAACAAGACCACTGTTTGACCAGTGTGTCGAGTTCGCAAAGAAGGGTGGTATGATGGATATCTCAACAGGAGGCACCAAGTTCACAGATCCTTGGAAGGCAGTGGGCATTGCTCTTGAACAGGGCGCTCCACCTGAGAACCTTACATTCTCAAGTGATGGCCATGGTGGAGTTAAGAGAGTGAATCCGGAAACAGGAGAAGTCACTTATACTCCAGCGCCGCTTGATATCAACTACAAGGCATTTGTTAACCTTGTCAAGGATGGAGTTCTTCCAATTGAAAAGGCTCTTACACTCCTTACATCAAATCCTGCAAAGAATCTCTCACTTAAGAATAAGGGTAAGATCGCAGTGGGATGTGATGCAGACTTTGTTGTCCTTGACGATAGCCTTGCTATCAGCGAGGTATATGCTATGGGAAGAAGAAGACTTTAATCCTAATTGATATGAAAAGATTTTTCAAGGTCGTTATCTTGTCAATCTCTCTTCTAGTGGTATTCTTTGGCTGTTCTACAGGTCCAAGGAATATCATTTTCGATAGGGGAGAAGGTATGGTTACCATAAACTGCCCTGCACCATTCGATATGGATACCCTTAATCTCTGGTATTATATCCCTGAGGGAGACCAGAGCCGTATGCCTGTTCAGATTGTGATGCATGGCGTTGGCAGAAATGCTGATGAGTATCTTCGCTCATGGGAGGAAGATGCGGACAGATATGGCTTTGCTGTACTTGTTCCGGAGTTTGATGACGGTCAGTTCCCGGAGCCAGTTTATCATCAGGGAAATGTCATTGACTCTGATGGTAACTTCTCACCAAAAGAGAATCTTACCTATAATATATTAAATAAGGCCTTCGAGTACTTCACCGCCAACAGCCGTTTAACTGCAAAGAAGTTCAATATCTATGGCCACTCTGCAGGAGCTCAGTTCGTTCATAGATTTCTACAGTTTGGCGACACAAAGTATGTCGCTAAGGCAGTGGCTGCGAATTCCGGATGGTATACTCTTCCAACAGATACATTGGATTTCCCATACGGACAGGGACAGGCAAAGCAGGTTCTGGGTCTGTCCAATCAGGACTACTATGCAAAGGATCTTGTTATCCTTTTAGGAACTGCTGATACTCTTAGGAGAGGAGCTCTCAGAATGACCCCGGAGGCAGACAAGCAGGGACTTACCAGACTTGCTAGAGGAGAGAACTTCTTTGCAAGAGCAAAAGCAGAAGCCGCATCACTTGGCTGCGAATTCGGATGGTCAAAGAGATATGTAAATGGGGTTGGTCACTCAAATGAGCAGATGGCACCGGCTGCTGCCAGAATCCTTTATGCCGAGCAGGCAGGACTCTCATTCACGGGAACAGGATTCGGAACAACATACTATGTCCCTGAGAAGGCATTTACAAAGTATCCGGTTCCAGTTCAGTATTACCTTCCTGAGAATTACGATCCGAAGACTCTTAAAGTGCTTGTCAATATGCACGGAGGAGCCCGTCACAATAT
>JAKSJT010000084.1 GCA_024402125.1 Bacteroidales bacterium | reverse complement strand
TTGGATGTTCTGCTGGGTTGTGCCTGATTCCAAAGAAGTGTAGACAGGGTGGTCTGGCTGGCTTGTCTGAATGACAAACAGGCCTTTTTTATCCCTTCTTCCGCATCTTCCTCTAAACTGGGTGAGAAGCTGGGATGCCCTTTCATCGGCTCTGAAGTCCTGCTGGGCAAGGATTCCGTCGGCACCTATTACTGCAACAAGTGACAAGTCCTTGAAATCGAATCCTTTCGTCACTATCTGGGTACCGATAAGGATGTTTGTCTTTCCTTCCGCAAAGTCCTTTATTGCCTGAGTCTCGAATTTTGAGCTTCTGGCAGTATCACTGTCTAGTCTTGCGATTGTGGCAGTAGGGAACAGGGTCTTGGCCTCTTCCTCTATCTTCTGGGTTCCGGCGCCAAGAGGCTTGTATGTGGATCCGCACTTTGAGCATAGTCCAGTGTATGCCTCCGTATGGCCGCAGTAGTGGCAGAGAAGTTTTTCTCCGGCCTTTGTCTTGTGTAGGCTCAGCGTGACATTGCAGGAAGGACATTTAGGTATGTCACCGCACTCCTCGCACTGGACAACAGGGGAGTAGGATCTTCTTGCCCTGAGGAGAATTACCTGACCGTTTGCATCCAGCGTGTTGTTGATATGCTCGATGAGCTTTTTTGAGAAGTTTCCGAGCATACCCCTCTTTTTCCTTTCAGCAGTTGTGTCGATGATTTCGATTTCGGCATCCTGAGCGTCATAGTACCTTTCGGAAAGGTAGACATGAGCGTATTTCTTTGTAAGACAGTTATAGAGCGATTCAAG
Organism: Bacteroidales bacterium; assembly: GCA_024402125.1. GTDB lineage: Bacteria > Bacteroidota > Bacteroidia > Bacteroidales > UBA932 > Cryptobacteroides. The sequence continues at coordinate 9,254 of JAKSJT010000084.1, read as the reverse complement.
GGAAGGAGTTGCAGAGCCTAGTATAATTGGGCATGAGCAGATCTTGGCAAGCATGATGGCTGCATCCCTTCCGTTGTATCTAGGGGAAGGGGAGTCCTGCTTATATGAGGAGTCGTGCTCCTCGTCCACAATGATGAGTCCAAGGTCGTGATGAGGTAGGAAGATCGAAGACCTCGTTCCAATTATCACGTAAGGGATTTCGTTATGCCTTATGAGGGAAGCTACGTCCCTTTTATGTGCCTGCGTCTCAGCTGAATGGAAACTTAGAAGATGGTCTCCGAAAGCCTGCTCAAGTCTAGTCTGAAGCTGACGGCTAAGGGCAATTTCAGGGACTAGATAAAGGACATTCTTGCCCTTTTTTAGAGCGTCTTGAGCCAGTGTTATGTATATCTCGGTTTTACCGGATCCGGTTATTCCCTCAAGCAGTGCAGTTTTACCGCTTGCAAAAGCTTCATTTATCTCAGAATATGCCTTGCTCTGAGCTTCCGAAAGAGTCGGTTCTATAAGTGGTGTCTCCTTTTTTTCGGGAGTGATCCCCTTGACTGAGATAGCGATATTCTCTCCAGCCAGGACAACCTCAAGACCGGAGTTCTTTACAGCAAGCTTTGCTTTCAGCTCCTGAATCTGCATCTCGAGCTTTGCTCTCATCTTCTCAGAAGAGCAGTCTTCGAGTTTTGATTCCTTGTCTTCAATCCTTGCCTGAAGTCTGCTGATATCAGTTCTTACCTTATCTATCAGGTCGCTTTTCTTCTTTTCGGCTCTAAGTTCTGCTCTTTTTGCAGATTCTGCGGCAAGTTTTTCATTTGCGGTCTTCATCAGAGGATAAGCAGCCTTGTAGGTCTCTCCGATAGAGCAGAGGTAGTAACTTGATACGTTTCTCCAAAGGGCTAACTCAGAATCAGAGATAGGATCCATTTCTTTTTCTATCTGGATGATGTCCTTAATTTTAGCTTCATCGATATCCGGAGTTATTCCAACTCTGCTGACTACTCCGATGTGCTCTTTTCCGCTGAGTGCGACTTTTACCCTTTGTCCGACAGATACGGTCTCATGGACACGATAACATGGCTCCCAGTCAAGTTTAACTGGAAGAATTACTTGTATATAGGTTGGTTCTGAGCCCATTGAGTTGCGAATTTAGTAACGATTTTTGCTATATTTGCATATCTCACAAAAGAGCAAGTATTGAAATGACAGAAATCGAACAGACTTTTCCTCTAGATCCAGAGAAGGTTTACTTCTCTATGGACTTCCTGACCCTGGAGATTGAGGGAGAGGAACCAAAGACTTTGAGAATTGGCTCATGGTTAAACTATGATCCGGTTCGCATCCATAAGCTCATCGTGAAGGATAAGGTTCTCAAGGTTGACGAGTTCGAGGTCATGTCTCCTCTTATGAGCAAGCTTCGCCGTGCTGATCCAGCATATTACAAGAGAATCATGGGCCTTAAGGTGAACATTGATTTCCCTGGCTATCCTAATGGTGTAGTTGCTAAGATTCCATTTGAAGATGAACCGATTGCGTTCTACAAGTGGTGGAGAAAAGGCAAGAACGAGGAGAAGGTGTATCTCTCTGTTGTGAATATGTTCAAGCTCTTCCAGAAAGTATCGCTGATGGACAAGAAGGTGATGCTGAAGAAGGATCTTGATTTTCTTAAGACATTCTAATCCCGATGGACATTAATTCATGGGCCCAGGCCTACCTTGTTGATACCTCTGTGCTTGAAAAGGACAGAGTGGATGATGATTGGGATAATGAGTTCGGCTGCAATTACTCTGCCGACGGAACCAAGCTTCTGGATACTGAGAACTACCATTCTGAAATGGTGGTCCGTGAGGGGTGCAAGATTATCTGCGACGGTGCCTTCGCTTTCGAGGACTACATGTGCGAGGAAGACATCCCTATGGGAGAAGAGGTTCCAGAAGAGTGCAGAGTAGCTTTCCTTGATAAGATAACCCTTCCATCAACCCTTACACATATTGGAAAGGAAGTGTTCAGAGAGTGCGGAGCTCTTAGAAGTATAAAGCTTCCAACATCTTTGGAGGTTATCGGTGACAGTGCGTTTGAGAACTGCTGGTCACTGAAGAGCATTTCCTGCCCTTCATCACTTAGGGTAATCGGTGACTATGCATTCGGAGAGTGCTTTGAACTTCAGAAAGTTCGTCTGAACAAGGGTCTTAAAGCAATCTGCGACTGTGCTTTCTTTTACTGTGAGTCCCTCTCGGAAGTAACTCTTCCTGAGTCGATTGAATTCATTGGGGAGGATGCCTTCAAGGGATGCAAGAGTCTTAAGAAGATTTTTATCCCTAAGGGAACTAAAGACAAGTTCGCATCTATGCTTTCTTCTTCGACTGCGAAGAAGCTCCGTGAGATTTAAAATGTCTCTTGTACCACTTCTTAAGTGATTCCCACCTCTCAAACCTCTGTAGTCTCTTATGGGCAAGAGAGAGGGTACTTTGTGCATCAAGACCTCGTACCTTTGAGTATTCTGTGATTATGTAGTCGTAAAGGGGCTTTACATGGGTTACCCTGCGGAGATCCTTCAGACTTTCACCAAGGTCCAGTGGCTTTCCTCTAAATCTGCATCTGTTTGTGTCAATGTAGCTGAAATGCCATTTGTCGCCTTCTGGTCGGAACATGATGTTCGTTAGGTTGAGGTCACCATGCCGTACTCCTTTCTGATGAGTCTCCGCAATGAACTTCGCCACTTCATGTGCAAGTTTCCTGTCAAAGTCTGGCTCATCTTCAAGATAATGGATAACGCAAGGGTCAGGAGTCATCTCACAGACAAAATAGCCATAGGCAAAAAGACTTCCTTCCTTTACCTGGATATCTGCTATTGGTTCTGGAGAGTCAATACCAAGCGATACTAGCTTTGTAGCATAGAGAAAGGCCCTTTCTGACTTTGGCTTTCTTATGAATGTGTACACGAATCTCTGGAAAGAAGAAGGCTTTCTGTACCTTTTCACAATCCATTTGCCCCATTGAGTGTCAAAGGCCTTAAGGACATTGCGTCTTTTGTCGATCGTCTGTCCTTCCAGGTCAAATATTGCCGGAATACTGTCTATATACTCTTTGGCAACTGAATATTTGGGGTTAATCTGTACCTTCATCACATTATTTTTAGCAAAGATGAGAAATTAAATTTAACTTCGAAGCCTTAATCAAGCATTATGAACAATACTACAGGACAGAAATTCACGGTGAAGCATGATTCACCCCTTCTGAAATATCTCTTCGAGCTTTTCCCTCAGCAGAGCAAGACAGGTGTGAAGGCTTATCTTACCAATGGCCAGATTATGGTGAACGGAGTCAGTGAGACAGCTTTCGACAAGCCTCTTTTCGCTGGCGACAAGCTCATTGTCCTTGCCAAGGGCGTTTCTATCACAAAGGAAGTGAAAAGAGCAGCTGAAGATGAACTCAATGCAGCAGGTGTTGAGATCCTTTATGAGGATTCTCATCTGATTGTTGTGAGCAAGCGTTCAGGTCTTGTTGTCATCGCTCCCAAGACAACAGGAGAGATGGCTCCAAAGGGACCGGATCTTACTAAGAAGGGTGGCAAGGCCAGCATGAATGTCAGGAAAAAGGAGCCTACTGTGTACTCACTCCTGACTGACTATGTCAAGACAAAGGCCCGTGCTGAGAGACGCAATATGCACATCCACCAGAGGGGACCTGCGAGAGTGTGGATTGTTCACAGAATCGATAGAGGAACTTCAGGTGTCATTGTCTTTGCAAAGGACGAGGAGACAAAGAATATGCTTCAGAACAAGTGGGACAAGATTGTAACTGAAAGAAGATACATCGCAGTCCTTGAAGGAGTTCCAACTCCAGCTTACGGAAAGATCCAGAGCTGGCTGACAGAGAATGAAAAGTCCCTTAAGATGCACTCAAGCCCTGAGGATAACGGTGGAGAGCTTGCCATTACTCACTATAAGACAATCTCGACACTCAATGGTGATAAGGGAAGAAAGATTCCGGACTATACAGCTGTAGAGTTCCAGCTTGAGACAGGTAGAAAGAACCAGATCCGTGTTCACGCTGAATCAATCGGTTGTCCTGTTGCGGGTGACAGGAAGTACGGAGCTCAGACTAACCCTATCAAGAGAATTGCTCTTCACGCAAGAACTCTGTCTTTCTATGATCCATACACAGGACTTCTTCACTCGTTCGAGACTCCAATTCCAAAGGAGTTCGAAGAAATTATGAAGCCAAAATCAAAGGGACCTAAGAAATTCAGCAGATAAATACTTGATGAGAAATCATATTTAGGGATATGAAGGCGATCAGACATTCTATACTTGCAGGAGTCTTTGCTGTTCTGTTTCACTTTAGTGCGACACTTTCGGCACAGGAAATCCTTCCTTATGCCTACCGTAATTCCATCGATTTTGGATTCGGTATGGCGGGGGCATCATTTAATGTTCCAGGACTCAGTCAGAGAACTCCGTTCTCTTTTTCTGCTGGTTTCTCAATGGATACCAGGTACACCAGGTGGTTTATAAGGAACTTTGGCTTAAGTGCTTCTGCAGGGATTGACATAGCAGGAATGAGAAAAGAAGATTTCGATATATTCCTTAAAGGTCTTCCTTCATCTGATGGAGAATTCACAAATTATGGAACAAGGCCAGACATGTTCCATGCCAGTTTATGGATTGGTCCGGCATACAGGTATGACGTTTCTAGATGGAGTTTCCGTGCAAGATTGATGGCGGGATACACATCCACTTCAACTTACAATGGAGGAAGCTATTTCAAGAAAAGTACCGATGAATGGGTTCTTGTTAGGGACATAACATTCTACGGCGAGGACAAGGGAAACATCTCAGTTACTCCTTCAGTTCAGGTATGCTTCACACCATCTACTCATTTCTATTTCAGCGTTGAAGCTTCCTTGCTCACTATTCCTGGCGGATATAAGCAGGAGTACAAGAAAATAGACGTGAGATATGCTGAGCCTGACGGAACATGGTTCTCCGAGTATGATGTACTGACAAACAAACCAATTACATGGGACTGTGCTAACGCAGTCATTATAAAGAATCATGCTTCGTTTCCTGTTATGCCATCTTTAAGATTCACTCTTGGATGGAACATTGGATGGAATGTTCACGAAAGGAACAGATAACTTTTTTGTCGGAATAATCATGAAAGCATCAAATATACTCAAGGCAATCCTGATCATTACCACTACACTTGTCTGCACTGCTGTGGACTGTGTGCCTCTTGAAGAGGATTGGGCAGCCCTATTTTTCACCAACCAGTCCAGCAAGGATATCTATGTGATAATGGAGCTGCATCCGTCGGTGGACAAGGACAGCTACTATGTGGATGATCCTCTAGAAATGTTCAACACCTTTCGTGTTGAGCCTTCAAGGACGAGAAGCATAAGTTCATGGACGATGGAGAGAATAGCTTCTGGATACCTCAAGGATGACAGGATCCCAGTTGTTATCTGTGACGTTGAGACACTTGATACTCTCAGCACATACAGCCTCCTTCCTTCCGAACTCTATGATTTGTCCGGTCAGTTGTACTATCCGGCAACGGAGCAGATGAAACAGATACTGGATATTGAGGAGAGATAACAAGCGATACATACAAAGAACTGCCGCATCAGATTCGTGATACGGCAGTTTTTATTTTGTCTTTCTGATCCAAGTTATCTCTTGCTTGCTGTCCAGACTCCCAGAAGGATAATGATTGTTCCAATTGCTGAGATAACGGTGATTCTTTCTCCAAGGAAGATAAGAGCACCGATAAGGGTGAACACAGGGTTAAGGTACAGGTAGTTCGACGAATTCACTATACCAACCTTTTTGATGACCGGGTTCCAAAGAGCGAAGCATACGAGTGATGCTATAACTCCAAGGAATAGAAGGTTACCCCAGATGACAGGCATCTTGAGTACATCGAGCCCTGTCTCCCAACTCTGGAAAAAGAACACCGGAATGATTGTCAAAAGCCCGTAAAAGAAGACCTTTCTGGTTGCGAACGCATTGTTGTACTTGTCCTGGATTTCATCCATAACAAGGCTGTATACAGCCCAGCAAGAAGAAGCACAGAATGTCAGGAAGTCTCCAACAGGGGAGAGCTTCAGGATGAACTTTCCGTTGAATACAACGAGCGCAACTCCAATGAACGCCAAAACTGAACCTATTGCGAAGTTCTTTCTCATCTTGTCCTTCTTAAGAAGGATGCATAGAAGGGTAGTGACAATAGGAGTCGAACAGATGATAAGCGATACATTTGTTGCCTGGGTGTACTGCAGTGCGGAATTCTCAGCGAGGAAATAAAGTGATCCTCCGGTTGCTCCCAGAAGCAGCATCTTCAGCTCATCCTTTACATTGTCGCAAAACAGTTTCTTTGGTGAAATGAACCAGATTCCGATATATGCGATCGCAAATCTTATAACGAATATTTCAGAAGGGGTCATTCCATGAAGAATCAGGATCTTCGATGAAATGAATGTTGTTCCCCATATGGCGATAACGCCAATTGCTATTATGTGCCAGATTACTCCGCTAAACTTTCCCATCAATAATTAATTCTAACTGCCTGCTCCTAAAAGTGTTTGTGTGGCAGACAAAACGGCTGCAAATATAGTGGAATTTTGTTTTGTGTTATGCTCACTTTTTTGCTAATTTTACAAAGTATGAACCCCTATATCGAAATAGAACATTTAGAGGAGCTGGTGCTACCCGAGGGCGGTAGCAGAACGCTCCACCATATGGCGTTCCAGTACATTGACTTTACTGATGCGCCTAATGAAGTATTGACCTGTCATTTCAGCGACTGCTGCTTTCTGGGATGCGTGATACCTGACAAGATGAAAGCCTATCTTTCATCTGACTGTATCGTGTTCCCTCGAATGGGTCTGATATATAAGGCATTCACCAATGAACTCTATAATGGAGACTCATTGTATAAGGATGACTTTGACACTAAGGTGTACAAGGATTATATCAAAAAGGGAAAGCAGTGCTCTGATATCAAGGAGACCCTCGCTAGAGCTATCCATGATCACTGTATAACAGATGCGATGTATGACTTCCTTGACGGGTACGGCCATAGGGATGTTGTCGCTGTCATGGGTGGTCATGCACTGAAACGAACCGATGAGTCTTAAAAAAAAGTGGCTCTAGTTAGCAAGATTCTGACAGAGTCTGGCAAGCTCATGGTATCAGGAGGTGGTCCTGGTGCTATGGAGGCAACACACCTTGGTGCCTGGATGGCAGGATACAGCGTTGAGCAGCTCGATGATGCGATTGAGATGCTTTCGGTGTCTCCGTCATTCAAGGATGGGGGATGGCTTGAGACAGCATCTGAAGTCAGAAAGAAATACCCTCAGACAAAATACAAGAGTCTAGGAGTTCCGACCTGGTTCTATGGACACGAACCTGCAACTCCTTTTGCAACTCATATAGCAAAGTACTTAGACAACAGTATCAGAGAGGATGGTATCCTGACTATCGCTAAGGGTGGAATCATCTACTCTCCAGGCGCTGCAGGAACAATGCAGGAAGTATTCCAGGACGCAGCCCAGAACCATTATGAGACTTACGGGTATGCAAGTCCTATGGTGTTCCTCGGAGAAGAGTATTACACCAAGACAATGCCGGTGTATCCGTTCCTTAAGAACCTCCATGATAACGGTAACTACAAGAACCTTCTTCTGTCAATTACTGATAATGTAGATGAAGTTGTGGATATTCTTCTGGAATGGTCCCAGAAGGTAGATGAACCTCTTCAGGATTATGCTTAGCATTTAATTCACATCAATAAATAAGGAAACTATATACCAGTTTACCCTATGCTTGGGGTAAACTGGTATATAGTTCCCTTTGTTCTTCAGCAGCCTTCTGTGACTGACTCAATGACACAGGAGTGCTTTTTTGTTTCCTTGTCGTAGCTGATGCCAACGAGAAGAAGATCGCCTGTGTGCTCAAGTACTTTGCCTTTGTATTCCTTGCGGTGAATCTGTTCAATGGCTGTATCTGCACTTTTGTCGTATTTCAACTCGATGACCATTGCCGGCTTGTCTACATGCTTGCGAGGAATGAATACCAAATCAGCAAAGCCTTTGCCAGATGCAAATTCACGATGAATGATATAGTCATTTTTGGCGTAATAATATGCAATGCTGATAGCACAAGAAAGAGACTCTTCGTCATTATATGAGAGAATGCTCGTCTCGTCTTGATGGATACTTTCCAAAGCTGTAGCTACAGCCTCTTCTTTCATGGCAAGCGTGTCACGCAAGAGTTTTCTTGATGATTCCAGGGCCTTCGAAACATATTTCCAAGAACTTGCTTCTACTGCATTCTTCATCTCTATGCCTACTTCCATATTCGGGATATAGCATTGCTTCTCATCTTTATCGTATGCTAGATATCCAAGATGAATAAGTACGGTAAGGACGTCATCTTTGCTTTCTATGACATGCATGTCATTCTGAAACTTTGTAGTATCAACTCCCACGCATTCTCCTGCTAACATTCTGATTATGTCATCCTTCAGCCCGTCGAAATTCATCTGAATGTACTTCAGGACATTGTCATAGGCCCCGGTCTTTCCCCAATAAGTATCGCATTCGCCATCAAGGACTGCATTGATAACAGAATTTGGGTTGAAGATGGATTCCTCATTGCCAATCTTATATCCATCATACCATTTTTCCAGCTCGTCAAAAGGCATGTCATATTTCTCCGCCAACATTATTACGTCAGACTTGGTAAAACCAAAGAACTTGTCGAGTTTTTTTGGACTGATGACAGAATACTCATTAAAATTGTTGAGCTCTGATTCTGTCTTGTATTTTTTGATAGGAAGAATGCCTGTCATGTAAACACCTGCAAAGACTTTCTTCGATTCATCCCCCTTAAATAACCGGCGAAGTAATTTGATGAACTCATCCTCAATCTTATTGTCGTTTTCATATTCACGCAATACTGCATCCCATTCGTCAATGATGCAAATGAACTTTTCACCGGTCTGGACACTGATTCTAATAAGGACATCCATCAAATCATCTCTCTCTCCAAGGGTGATAGTCGGATAATATGAAAGCAATTCTTCAATAACGTCTTTTTGGAGCAAGGCTATAATCTGAGGATTATCTTTATACTTGGTGGTGAAATTAGTGATATCCAATTTCAAAACAGGGTACTTGTTCAGATACGTTTCATAGCTGTCATCTGAGGTAATCTGTAATCCCTTGAAGAGCTCGCGGCTATCACAAGACTTATCATAGT
>JAKSJT010000083.1 GCA_024402125.1 Bacteroidales bacterium | reverse complement strand
CAGCTGGTGCTACATCAACAAGCAGCGCTGAGTCTACAGTGACAAAGAATATCGGTACAATTTCTACTCACGGTATTGAGATTGAAACAGACATCGACCTTTACCGCAACCGTGACTGGAACATCAACCTCGGTCTCAATGCAACATTCATGAAGAACAAGGTTGTTAAACTTCCTATTCAGAACAGAAAGAATGGTATTCTCAACGGTACAAAGAAGATCGTAGAAGGAAAGGACATCTATTCTTACTACCTCTACACATTCGAGGGTGTTGATATGCTTGATGGACAGTCTCTCTACAAGTTCAACGATGAGGACTACTACATCACAAGCGACAACACTGCCACAGGTACAGTACTTGCCGGCTCTCCTTATAAGGAAGATGGCGAGACTCCAAACACATTGATGGCTAAAGCAAACTATAAGGAAATTAACGGTAAGTATTATGTAAATAACACTACATACGCTCTCCGTGAGTTCCATGGTACAGCTTCTCCTACAGTTTATGGTGGTATCAACTTCAACGTTTCTTACAAGAACCTCTCACTTGCAACAATCTTTTCATATTCACTTGGTGGATATGTTTATGATGGTGTATATGCAGGCCTCATGGGTGCCAGCGGAACTCCAACAAGCATCCACAGCGACGCTATGAATTCATGGACAGCTGCTCCTGCAGGTATGACAGAGAATTCTGCTAACAGAATTGACCGTAACGCTCTTCCTGAGTTCAACTACGGTACATCTTCATACAACAACGGTTCTTCAACACGTTGGCTTACAAGTGCAAACTATCTTATCTTCAAGAACCTTGCTATTAACTATCAGCTTCCTAAGTCACTTGCTAAGGCTTGCCAGATGTCCGCAATTTCTGTAGGTATCTCAGCAGAGAACCTTTTCACACTTGCAGCACGTAAAGGTATGAACCCTCAGCAGTCATTCTCAGGTACACAGTCTAATGCACTTGTTACTCCTAGAATCATCACTGGTCAGATTAACTTCAAGTTCTAATCTTAAAATCGGATTTGTACAATGAAAAATATATTTATTAAAAGTCTTGCAATTATTGGTGCTGCTGCATCACTTATGGCTTGCTCAGAGGAGTACCTTGAGACAGCTCCAGAGTCAGCAGTATCTCCATCAACCATTTTCGAGACTACAGAGAATGCAGAACTTGCAATTAATGGTCTTAGCAAAATGATGACCCAGCAGTACCTTAGCACTCAGGGTATGAATGGTGAAGGTACTATCAAGTCATGGTACGGTAACTTCACAGGAAACGACGGTCAGAAGTGCAACCAGACAGGTTGGTCTGTTCTTTGGAACTGCGAGTATCATGAGAGATCAACATCTTCTTATGACTACTATCCATGGTACTACTATTACAAGATTATCGGAAACGCTAACCTTGTAGTGTATAATATTGATGATGCAGAGGGTGCACAGAGCGACAAGGACTTCATCAAGGCTCAGGCTCTTACATTCAGAGCTTACTGCTTCCTTATGCTTTCTCAGCTCTACTGCCACCGTTGGATGGATTCAAACAATGGAGCTGATCCTGGTATCGTTCTTCGTATAGAACCTACAACAGGTGATATTCCTCTTTCTACTCTTGCTGAGACATATGCTCAGATTTACGCAGACCTTGACGAGGCTATCAAGCTCTTCAGCGGTTCAACACGTGATAGAAAGAACTTCTACGAGACAAACATCGATGTAGCATACGCTGTATACGCTCGTGCTGCTCTTACTCGTGAAGACTGGGCAAACGCTGCTAAGTATGCTGCTCTTGCAAAGGCCAACTACCCTATCATGAGCGCTGCTGAGTATGCAAGCGGATTCAACACACCTAACGATGAGTGGATTTGGGGTGTATATGAGGCAGAGGACCAGACTCTCTACTACTACTCATATTTTGCATACCAGGGAGCAAACTCTTCAGCTGGTGCATGCCGTTCATATCCTTACGCAATCAGCAAGGAGCTTATTGACCTCATCCCTCAGACAGACGTTCGTCGTAATCTTTACCTCGTACCTACAGATGAAGAGATGTCAGACTCTAAGCTCAACAAGACATCAGGACAGAGCACAGGTCTTCTTTACAAGAGAGCTTTCGATGAATATAGTGATAAGCTTTATTCAACAAGCCTTGTATACATTTACATGCAGTTCAAGTTCCTTGCTTCATTCATGCCAGGTGGTGGTTGCTTCAACAACTTCCGTTCTGCTGAAATGTACCTTACAGAGGCTGAGGCTCTTTGCCACATGGGTGGTAGAGATGCAGATGTACAGAAGCTTCTCGTAGCTACAAACAAGAACTATGACCCAGATTATACATGTACAAAGACTGGTGCAGATCTTCTTACAGAAGTTAAGCTTTACCGTAGATTCAACCTCTGGGGAGAAGGATTCGACTGGTTCGACTACAAGAGATGGGGTGATACAATCTCACGTAAGTCAATTGCTGATGGTGGTAGCTTCCACTCTACTTTCGCAATTACTATCAAGCCTCAGGATACAAACGCTTGGACTTGGGTAATTCCTAACAGAGAGAAGGACTACAACGAGGATATCAACTAATCAGTTGCTTCAATAAGACTTTAAAGTCTCCTAATAAAAATAACGAGTTCGGTTTTCCGGACTCGTTATTTGTTTATATCAGATCATTCAAAAAGGCCACAAACGGCCTTATTTCACGAAATCTTCCCTCATTGGGGAGAATGTATCAATGACAATACCAGGCTCCAAACAGAAGCAAGAATGAGGCAAATTCGGCTGAATGAGAACACCATCTCCTTCTGAGACAATAGTGGTCACTCCATCAACCGTAAATTCGTATTTACCGCTAATAATACTGGATGTTTGAGTATGAGGATGAGAGTGCATTGCAGCAATTCCTCCTTTATCAAACTTCACTCTTACTGACATTATATCTTTAGAGTATCCTAAAATCTGTCTATAAAGACCAGGACCAAACTGCTCCCAGTCTCTTCCTTCTGCACTAATGAATGTATTACTCTCCTTCATAATGAATTAATTTACTTAGCAAATCTACTAAAAAAGCAAAATAACAGCATAATTAAATCCCATAATAACAAGTAATTGAGTAAACTACGATCATCCAAACTATATTAATTAACTTCACGATGATTATTAAAAAGTAGATGGCAATTTCAAAAAATGCATAAATCGTTTTTGAAATTAAAGGAATAATTCTAAATTTGTTCTAGTTAAACAATTGAATATTAATTCTTAAATAACACTTAACATGGCTAATTACAAAATTGTTGACATTGAGGGCATCGGAGCTGGATACTCTGAGAAGCTCGTTGCTGCTGGTATTAAGGACACAGATGCTCTTCTCGCAAAGTGCGCAGGCCCTAAGGGTCGTAAGGAACTTGCAGAGGCTACAGGTATTTCTGAGAAGCTTATTCTCACATGGACAAATCACGCTGACCTTTTCAGAATTAAGGGTGTAGGTCCTCAGTTCGCTGAACTTCTTGAGGCTGCTGGCGTTGATACAGTTAAGGAGCTTGGTCATAGAGTACCTGCTAACCTTACAGCTAAGATGGAAGAGGTTAATGCTGAGAAGCACCTTACAAGAAGAACTCCTGCTCTTAAGGAAGTTGTTAAGTTCGTAGAACAGGCTAAGAATCTTGAGGGTGTAATGACATACTAGTCAATAACATCTCATTGACATATAGAGGTTGGTCATTGACCAGCCTCTTTTTGTATTGTATATAAAACAAAAAAGAGTGCTTCAAAAAGAAACACTCTAAATTCTGAGCCGATTGTCGGGATCGAACCAACGACCTTGAGATTACAAATCACACGCTCTACCAGCTGAGCTAAATCGGCTTTATGTTTTTGCGTTGCAAAGATAATAAAAAATTATTTAATTGTCTCTGCTATTTTCATAAGATACTGTCCATATTGATTCTTTATCATCGGCTTTGCAAGCTCGATAAGTTTTTCGGAAGTAATCCAACCTGATCTGTAAGCAATCTCTTCTAGACAAGCCACCTTCAGACCCTGTCTCTTTTCAATCACTTCAATATATGTGGAAGCCTCCGAAAGTGAATCGTGTGTTCCAGTATCAAGCCAAGCAAAACCTCTATCAAGAGTTTCGACTCTAAGTTCTCCATCTTCAAGGAAACGCTGATTGACAGTTGTTATCTCCAACTCTCCTCTAGCGGATGGTTTGATTGTCTTAGCGACATTAACCACTTTATTAGGATTGAAGTATAGACCAACCACCGCATAGTTGCGCTTTGGCTTGAGTGGTTTATCCTCAATGGAAAGGCAGTTACCGTCCTTATCGAATTCAGCGACGCCGTATCTCTGTGGATCATTTACCCAATAGCCAAAGACTGTTGCTTTTGCGTTCTTTTCCGCATTCTCAACTGCAGAAACAAGAAGAGGATCGAAACCACTTCCGAGGAAGATATTATCTCCTAGTACCAGGCAAACTGAATCGCCACCGATAAATTCTTCACCAATGATAAATGCTTGAGCCAGACCATCTGGTGATGGCTGCTCAGCATACTGGAAGTTAACTCCATAATCGGAGCCATCTCCTAGTAGTCTCTTGAATCCAGGCAAATCAGCAGGAGTGGATATAATAAGAATATCACGAATGCCCGCCATCATAAGAACCGATATAGGATAATAGACCATCGGTTTATCAAAGATTGGGAGCATCTGCTTACTCACGCCTTTAGTTATGGGATAAAGACGTGTTCCGCTACCACCTGCCAGGACAATACCTTTCATTCTTGCACTTCAACAAAAGGGGTTAAGAACAACTATAAATCAATAGGTCTTCCGAAGCTCTGAACTGATGTTCCACCAACCTGTGGGCCAGAAACTGGTCTTGCAGCAGGAGCTGGTGCAGCTGGTCTTGCCGGAGCATCGTTAAGCTTTGTCGATACCATTGTATCAGCAAGGCGATCAAACTCAGCCTCAGAGATCATCTTACATGTTCCATTGAACTTAGCGTCAAGTTCAACCTGAAGTCTACGAATATGAAGATCTCCCTCAACTGTACAAGTCTCCTTAAGTGAAAGAGTATCCTTTACATAGAAGTTACCATGCATCTTACCCCAGAAGTCAACATTTGTGCAGATGATATCACCTGTAATGACTGCCTTCTCGCCTACTACGACCTTTCCCTTTGAGAAAATCTTTCCCTCAAAAGTTCCATCAATACGAATATCGTTTGGAGATGAAATTTCACCCTTGATGATAGTGCCGGTAGATACGCGGCTAACTTCATTCACATTTACTGTAGAGTCCATTGACCTTGCCATATTTTATGTATAGTTGTTTAGAATTTAGTTATCAATCATTAAACGAGACCTTTTCCGTGACAGTTCTTATACTTAAGACCTGATCCACATGGGCATGGCTCATTACGTCCTGGCTTCTTATCAACATGGATAGGAGCCTTAGACTTCTGCTCTCCGTTTGTTACAAGCTGATCGCGGTTTGCCTCAAGGTTACCAATCTGCTGGCGCTGACGTGCTGCAGCCTCCTGAAGAGCTCTTGCCTGACGTGCTGCACGCTCTGCCTCCTCATCCTCATTCTTATCTCTAAGTGGAATAAATGCACGGAGAAGGAATGAAAGAACGTCCTTGTTAAGAGACTCAAGCATTGAAGCGAAGAGGTTATAAGATTCAAGCTTATATACAACAACTGGATCTTTCTGCTCGTAAGAAGCGTTCTGAACGCTCTGACGGAGATCATCAAGGTCTCTAAGCTGCTGCTTCCAATGCTCATCAATCTGCCAAAGAATAAGGTTACGGCTAAGTCCCTTAGCGATTTCCTTACCCTGAGTCTCAAATGCCTTCTTAAGGTTGATTGAGAGCTGCATCATCTTACGACCATCTGTGATTGGAATTGCGATATTCTGATACATCTGGCCCTGCTTCTCGTATACCTGTGCGATGAATGGATAAACCTTTGTTGCCATCGATTCCATTCTTCTGTTATATACCTCCTGCATATGGTCAGCAAGCTTCTTTGTCTTGTCTGCAACTGATGCCTTCTCCCAATATGCCTGATCGAATCCAGGATCGATAGAAAGGCTAGCCATCACTATCTCTGTAAATTCATCGAGGGTAAGGCCGTTAGCGCTCTCAACAAGTACGGCTGCTGTATCGAGCATCATATTGCGTACGTCAATCTCAATACGCTCTCCTGAAAGGGCATTACGACGACGGCTATAGATAGCCTCTCTCTGATAGTTCATAACGTCATCGTACTCGAGGAGTCTCTTACGAACACCGAAGTGGTTCTCCTCTACCTTTCTCTGAGCCTTCTCGATTGAGCTTGAAAGCATGTTGTTCTCAAGAGCCTCGTCGTCTGCCATACCAAGCTTATCAACAACTGATGCGATTCTTTCAGAACCGAAGAGTCTCATAAGCTTATCCTCAAGTGAGATATAGAATGTAGATGAACCTGGGTCACCCTGACGTCCGGCACGACCTCTAAGCTGACGGTCAACTCGACGTGAGTCATGTCTTTCTGTACCGATGATAGCAAGACCACCTGCTGCCTTAACCTCTGCAGAGAGCTTGATATCGGTTCCTCGACCGGCCATGTTAGTTGCAATTGTAACTGCAGACTTCTGACCTGCCTGAGCAACAACCTCAGCTTCTCTTGCATGCTCCTTAGCATTGAGCACATTGTGCTTGATGCCACGAAGCTTAAGCATTCTGGAAAGAAGCTCTGAAGTCTCAACGTCTGTTGTACCAACAAGAACAGGTCTTCCCTGTTTTGAAAGTTCTACAACTCTATTGATAACTGCGGCATATTTTGCTTTCTTAGTCTTGTAGATAAGGTCATTCTGGTCATCACGGATAACTGGTCTGTTAGTTGGGATAACCACAACGTCGAGCTTATAGATGCTCCAGAACTCACCTGCCTCTGTCTCAGCTGTACCTGTCATACCAGCGAGCTTGTGGTACATACGGAAGTAGTTCTGAAGTGTAACAGTTGCGAATGTCTGTGTAGCTGCCTCAACCTGTACATTCTCCTTAGCCTCGACAGCCTGGTGGAGACCATCACTCCAACGACGGCCTTCCATCACACGACCTGTCTGCTCGTCAACAATCTTAATCTTGTTGTCAACAATGATATAGTCAATGTCCTTTGTGAACATTGCATATGCCTTAAGGAGCTGAAGCACTGTGTGTACTCTTTCGCTCTTAAGTGCGTAATCTTCCATAAGAGCATCCTTCTTCTCCTGCTTCTCT
Organism: Bacteroidales bacterium; assembly: GCA_024402125.1. Classification (GTDB taxonomy): domain Bacteria; phylum Bacteroidota; class Bacteroidia; order Bacteroidales; family UBA932; genus Cryptobacteroides. The sequence goes on along the minus strand of JAKSJT010000083.1, from coordinate 2,828 downwards.
TCTGCTGAAAGATCGCTCTTTTCAATATCAGCGATATGGCTACCCATATCAGGAAGAACGAAGAAGTCAGCATTACCCACGAGTGAAGCAAGCATGTCATGACCCTTATCAGTCATATCAACTGTATTCTGCTGCTCATTGATAACGAAGAACAATGGATCAGTTACAGTTGGCATCTCACGCTCATTATCCTGCATGTAGAAGTTCTCAGCCTTCTGCATAAGAGTCTTCATGCCAGGCTCACTCAAGAACTTGATGAGTGGCTGATACTTAGGAAGTCCCTTATGAGCACGATAAAGAAGACGTGCACCCTCATCCTCATTGCCTGCAGCGATTGCCTTCTTTGCATCATTGAGAACCTGAGTTACAAGTGTTCTCTGTGCATTGTAAACTTTCTCGATGTATGGACGATACTCCATGAACTGAGCGTCTCCTGAAGTCTTCGCAATAGGTCCTGAAATGATAAGAGGAGTACGAGCATCATCGATGAGAACTGAGTCGACCTCATCAACAATTGCGAAGTGGTGCTTTCTCTGGACAAGGTCAGTCATATTGATTGCCATATTGTCACGGAGGTAGTCGAAACCAAACTCGTTGTTTGTACCGAATGTGATATCACAGTTGTACGCTCTCTTTCTTGCGTCAGAGTTTGGCTGATGCTTGTCGATACAATCTACTGAAAGGCCATGGAACTCATAGAGAGGTCCCATCCACTCAGAGTCTCGCTTAGAGAGGTAATCATTGACTGTTACGACATGAACACCTTTACCTGCAAGAGCATTGAGGAATACAGGGAGAGTAGCGACCAATGTCTTACCTTCACCTGTTGCCATCTCAGAGATCTTACCCTGATGAAGAACGATACCACCGATGAGCTGAACATCATAGTGAACCATGTCCCAGGTAACTTCGTTACCACCGGCAAGCCAATGGTTCTGATAGATAGCCTTGTCACCTTCGATACGTACGAAATCTACGCTCTTAGCTGCAAGATCACGGTCGAACTCAGATGCTGTAACCTCGATTTCAGGGTTCTGGGCAAATCTTCTTGCTGTTGACTTTATGATAGAGAAAGCCTGAGGAAGGATCTCGTTAAGGATCTTCTCAATTGCCTCATCCTCTTCTTTTACAAGTTTGTCAGACTCAGTAACAAGCTCTTCCTTCTTTGAAATTGGAATCTCCTTCTCAAGTTCTTCCTTGATTTCTGCGATTCTCTTTTCGAATGGAGCTTCTACTTCTCTGATCTGTCTTTTCAAATCTTCTGTTCTAGCTCTAAGCTCGTCATTGCTGAGCTTATCAATTTCAGGGTAAGTTGCAAGGACCTTATCAAGGATAGGTCTGATCTGCTTCATATCTCTGTCTGACTTGGTGCCGAACAGTTTCTTTATAATATCTGCTAATGCCATTTCTAATGGTTTTTCTTTATAATTTTAGTAACTTACAAATATAACATTTATTAGACGAGTATCAAAATCACTGCCATGCTAATTGAGTCGGACAAAATGGCAAAAACAAAAAAAGACTGGAAGCTTTCACCTCCAGTCAAATCAATTTCTCCTTTGTTGAGCACTACAACCAAGGGCAGATGTATTCATTGCTCTTTTGAACAACTCCAGAATAGTCACAATACAATTTCACCCCTGTTTTCAAAGTAGCCGAGAGCTTGCCAACACCAGTTCCATTCTCATTAAATGTCCATGATATTGTTCCTGATTCTATCATATCCCTATCGATAAGGAACTGACCGGGATTCTTTCCATTTTCCACATAAGAAAGATAGAAATTCCAGCCGCTACCATCTTCATATACAGAGTTCTCTATATCTTTGATATTCATGTCTTTGCCGATATACTCTTCTGGGATATCCATTACGATAAGATAACCTAAAGGAACACCAATAAGCTGTTTTTTCATATTGACAACAGTTGATGAGACAACGATATTATACCCCTTGTCTTCTGTGCTATAGAAATAACCGGCTGTTCTGATGTCAAAAGACTTGTCTCCAATCTTGAGCGTTCCCTTTGAGACGATTTCTTCCTCGTCTGGATCATCCGGACCAAGCGGATCATCTCCACCACCACAAGAAGCCAATGCCAAAGAGCAAAGGATGGACACAAATATGAGCGATAGGTACTTGAATGTTGCTTTCATATTCAAAATCATTTAGTTTAGTTTGGTTTAATTTGTCAAAAATAGCAATTATTAGTTGAAAATAAAAAAAGAAAGGGGCTAGCTTTCTAGCTTCTCCCCTTTCTCATCATAGAATTCATTCTGCAGAACTGAATAGCTGGCAATTTCTTCCAGCTTGATCTTACATTTGTACTTTCTTCTCCACTTACCCACATAGCTGCTGATTCCTCTCTTAAGATAAGAGCCCAGAATCGGACTGACTTTAAGCGTAAGGTGTTTGATACCCTTATCATTGACATAGTATGCGACCTGTCTCTCGATCTGCTCGTCAATGACTGCGCTTGACTGAATCTTTCCCGTTCCGTGGCAGAGCGGGCAGACTTCGGCAGTGTTGATCTCCATAGTTGGACGGATTCTCTGCCTTGTAAGCTGCATAAGGCCGAACTTGGTCAGAGGAAGCACATTGTGCTTTGCTCTATCTCCTTCCATCAGTTCCTGCATGTACTTGTGAAGTCCGTTTCGATGTTCATTGGTCTCCATATCAATGAAGTCAATGATAACGATACCTCCCATGTCCCTAAGCCTCAGCTGCCTTGCAATCTCTTCTGCGGCAAACTTGTTAACCTCGTAGGTATTATCCTCCTGATTCGTTGTCTTTGCCCTACTTCCGCTGTTCACATCGATCACGTTGAGAG
>JAKSJT010000082.1 GCA_024402125.1 Bacteroidales bacterium | reverse complement strand
GAGAATCTTGGGTACTAACCGTTATACGAATCCAGCATATGTCCCGTTTGGGATTACAAAGATAGACAAAAGTTTTTACTCTGCAAACTTTTCGTTCCTTATTTTGTAAAAAAGTTGTATTCGGGTGTCAACAAGGCTAATAGAAGGCATAAAAAAAGGATCACAACCTTGTTGCAATCCTTTTTTATCCTTAATAGAAAGAATATAATTACTTCTTTCTTGCTTTGTATCTCTGATAGAACTGATCGACACGGCCGGCTGTATCAACGAGCTTGACTTTACCAGTGTAGAATGGGTGAGATGTGTTAGAGATCTCGACCTTTACTACAGGATATTCAACACCATCAACAACGATTGTCTCCTTTGTGTGAGCGCATGAGCGGGTGATGAATACAGTGTCGTTAGACATATCCTTGAAAGCTACAAGGCGGTAGGTTTCGGGATGAATTCCTGTTTTCATTTTCTTTAAAATTTTAAAGTGTTTCAAATTTGAGGTCGCAAATATAGCAATTTATTTTCACCATTCAAAGTATTTCTACTTAATTCTGAATGGTTGATCCTCATAAAGTATATATCTTTTGGCCTTTCTCATCCACTTCTGCTCTTCGAGCTTTACATGCTCCTTAACTTCCTGGAATGAGATATTTCCATTAATGTAATCCATCAGCGTAGGGTCGTCCAATTTCTCACTGAATCCTGGCAGGAACTCGAACTGAGAATAACGGTCCTTAAAGTATTTCATGAGCTGAAGAGTATGAAGAAGAGAGTGATATTCGGTACCTGGCTCAAGCATTATCTGATAACCGAAACACTTCTCCCCTGCATATCTTCCTGCAGCAGGAGTAAACGAACAAGGTCTCATAAGGACTCCAGCAGGAGCTGGAACAGCATCATGGGTGCCATGCTTGATGAATGGGGCTCCGAAGTACTCATATGGTCTAGAAGTACCGATTCCTGGAGTAATGGTTGTATTGTTCCAAAGACCACCACCGCTATACATATAGCATGTGAACATTCCTGGAATGTCCGAAGCAGGTGCTATGGTCCAAGGAAGAAGCTGTTTGTTGGAATCTGTCGCCAGGGCCGAAATGATATGCAAAGCGAACTTTGCATTGATTTCACTCTGATATAGAGTACAGAGTTCTCCAAGTGTAAGTCCGTGTCTATGTGCAACCTTAGGCACAAACTGCCCGTCTCCGCTTACAGGGCTTGTACCCTCCACTACTCCTCCAGCAGGATTGATATGGTCCACCACATACAGTGCAGGTGGATTATCCATATCCTTCAGGACTTCCATCAGATGGAAAACATCTTTTGTATAGTTGAAGTAACGAGCTCCAACATCTTGTATTTCCACTACAACAGCTGCAAGTCCCTTAAGCTGGTCAGCCTCAAATACAATATGGTTTGTGCCAGGAGTAAGCTCCGCATCCCTAGGGCTGAAAACAGCGGCAAGACATCCCCTCTCCTTAAAGAGATCGTACATGTATCTACCTCTTCCTGTATCCCAACAGTTCTGAGTGCAGAAGCATGCTACAGGTCCCTGAAGAAGAGCCTTGTCCACCTGATCCTCAAGTGATGTTGTTCTGAATGAAAACATCTACTACTCCCCTATGATTTTCTTAGCGATTGCAATTACATCCTCGCCGAGCTTTACTGCCTCCTCTTCTGTCTGAGCCTCAGAGTAGATTCTGATGATTGGCTCAGTGTTGGACTTACGGAGATGTACCCACTGCTTCTTAGCCTCGAAATTGATCTTTACACCGTCAATATCATTGATATTCTCATTCGCGTAAACATTCTTCATCTCACAGAGGATCTTGTCAATCATCGCAGAATCAGAAAGATCAATTCTATTCTTTGCAATAGCATACTGAGGATATGTCTTCTTAAGTTCACTTACCTTCATTCCCTTGTGAGCAAGGTTAGAAAGGAAGAGAGCAACACCAACCATTGCATCTCGGCCTGTATGAATTGAAGGATAGATAACGCCTCCGTTACCCTCACCACCAATGATGGCATTAACCTCATGCATCTTTGTTGTCACATTCACCTCACCAACTGCAGCAGCATAGTATGTACCGCCATGGTTCTCTGTCACATCACGAAGAGCTCTTGTTGAAGAGAGGTTAGATACTGTAGCGAGATTCTTAACGCCCTCTGCCTCCGCTCTTTCAAGAAGGTAGTCAGCGACACTGACAAGAGTGTACTCCTCCACGAATGGTTCACCGTTCTCCATGATAAATGCAAGACGGTCAACATCAGGGTCCACTGAAATACCGAAGTCAGCACCTTCCTTTACAACTGTTGTAGAGAGATCCACAAGGTTCTTTGGAAGTGGTTCTGGGTTATGTGCGAAGTCTCCTGTTGGATCACAGTTAAGGCAGATGCACTCAACGCCAAGTCTTTCAAGAAGCTTTGGCATGATAACACCACCAACAGAGTTGATAGCATCAAGGACTACCTTGAAACCGGCCTTTCTGATTGCCTCAGCATCAACAGCAGGAAGTGCAAGAACTGCATCAAGGTGCTCATCTGTAAAGTCATGCTCTACTATTGTTCCAAGCTGATCAACTTCAGCAAAGTTGAAATCGCCCTTCTCGGCTGCATCAAGGATAGCCTGACCTTCAGCTGCATTAAGGAACTCACCCTTCTCATTAAGAAGCTTAAGAGCATTCCACTGTCTAGGGTTATGAGATGCTGTAAGGATGATACCACCATCTGCATTTGAGAATGTCACAGCCATCTCTGTAGTAGGAGTAGAAGCAAAGCCGCACTTCACAACGTCAACTCCACATGCGATAAGAGTACCGCATACAAGGTTCTCTACCATAGCGCCAGAGAGTCTTGCGTCCTTACCGACTACAACTTTATATCTTTCACCAGCTGCCTTTGGTCTACGCACTCTAAGCTGGTCACAATATGCATAAGTAAACTTAACGATATCAATTGGAGTAAGAGCCTCACCCGGGTTACCTCCGATTGTACCACGGATTCCTGAAATGGATTTAATAAGTGTCATTTTTTGTTTAGATTTAAGAACCACAAAATTAACAAATTATGAGGACATTACAAATGAGGCGAACCTCCTCCATTATGCAAAAAATCCTCCCAGAGAATTAACTCTGGAAGGATCTTTTTCTAAATGCTTTAATTGGATTATACCATAAGAGCACCTACAAGACCAAGGATAGCGTAGAACTCAGGAAGAGCTGCGTAGATAAGTGTATTTGTGAATACATTGTGACCCTGGCTGATACCAACGATACCGTTAGCAGCTACCTGACCCTGACGGATAGCAGAAAGCATACAAACGAGACCAACGCAAAGACCGATTGCGAATGTCATGAAACCGCCTGTAGCGTCACCTGACTGAACATTGCCAAGCATCATGAAGAATGCAACGAATCCATAGATACCCTGTGTAGCAGGAAGAGCTGAAAGCACCATGTAGTTACCTGATCCTTCAGGTTTCTGTTTTAGTGCGCCTTCTGCTGCGTTACCAGCAATTGTAGTTCCAATGGCACTTCCAATACCGGAAAGGCTCAATACGAGACCAAGTCCGAAATAACCAAGTAATGTGTTAAGCATAATAGTGTTATAGTTTTATTTTGTTTATTATTTATCTTGATTTGAGAGCGGAGTATAATCTCTTCCGCTGATTTCATAACCTGAGTTCTTGAAGAACTCGAGGAAGTTAAGTCGAAGTGGATGAACAAAAGCACCGAGAGCAGCCATTGCCATATTGAGGACATGACCAATCATAACGATGATAATGAAGAACACCCAGTTCATTGCACTACCCTCTCCTAGAGCCATTGTGCCAAGCGTGTTGAATGCCTGACCGAGCATTGCTCCAGCAAGACCGAGCGCGTAGAGACGAAGATAACTGAGAACATCACCAAGGAGTCCTGTTGCTGTATTGTATGTCTCCCAGAGTCCAGATCCGATATTCACAAGCGGATTGCGATGAATATCATTGAAGATAAAGATTCCGAGAGCAGAAACAACTCCAAGCACAATAACAAGGATCTTAGTGACAGACTTGTCAAGGACACCTGTCAAGCCTACTCCTGCAAGGATTACTCCACCGACAATAAGAAGAGTCCATCCCCAAACACCGAGGCTATTGAGGAATCCCTTCTGCTTGGTAGCATAGATAGTCTTTACTATGAAAGCTACGCAGAGGTGGAAGATTCCGACAAGAATGGCAAGTACCATTGTTCCGTCGTATCCCATAATCTTTGATGGAAGCATACACTTCTTCACGCCTTCAGGAATACAGTTCCATGTCAACATATCCACTGAGAAGAATGTATGGAAGAACAGTCCGATGACAATTGTTCCAAGTCCGAGTACAGAAACAAGAGGAGCAAGATCACTGAAGCTCTTGATCTTCTTCATTCCGAGTCCCAGCAGTACAAGGACAAGGCCGTAGCCTGCATCACCCATACAGAATGCAAAGAATAGAAGGAAGAAGATGGAGATATATGGAGTCGGATCGAATCCATTGTACTCAGGTCTTCCGTACATATCAGTCATGACAGAGAACATCTTAGTATACCAGTTGTTCTTAAGGGAGATTGGAGGATTGTCATCCACAACAGCCTCTTCCTTAGCGTAGTATACTCCGAGCTGCTCGAAACTCTTTTCAAGTTCCTCGTCCTTCTCCACTGGTGCAAAACCAGTTATGACTGTAACATAACCTTCAACTGCCTTCTCTGTTCCCTTTCCTGCTCTATAAAGATCAAGCTGGTCAACAGTCTTTGCTGTCTCAGCCTTAAGAGCTGGAATTGAATCCTTTAGCTTAACAAGGTCACCCTTGACTGCAACAATTCTTTCTGACAGAGCCTTTGCATCAGCTTCCGAATCCAAATATGATCCTCCTGGAGCAGCACACTCTTCCACTGGGAAAGAATATTCATCATCCTCCTTTGTAACTGTCACAAATCTTGTCTGCTTACCGTCATCGGAAATTACCTGCAATGGGTATCTCTGAACCCATCCAGCTTCGAAATTCTTAGTAGGAACGCTATAGAATCTAATCTTAAGACCATTCTGCTCTAGAGCATCAATAGTCTCAGAGTTGAAGTCACCCCATGGAGCTCTGAGAGCAATCTGCCTAAGCTCAGAGTCATAGTCCTTTTGAAGAGTGTCAAGAGTCGACTGAATTCTGGCAAGGTCCTCAAGAGGTTTGGTTGAAGGAGCAGCAGAACCTGCTGCCTTTGCAATCTCTTCAGCCATTGGATCCTCCGAGTAGTCTACCTTTTCAAGGATAGACACTGCCTTTGAATTTGCAGCGATCTTATCCACCATCACGCTAGAATTCTCATCGATATCCTTAAGTGATCTTGTAACGTCTACAAGACCGAGCTTCTGGATTTCCTGAAGGAAGCCTTCGGTCTCCTCGCTAAGGAGAACGAAAGAGTATTTGGTCATTTTCTCAATCATGCCTGTTCCTCCAATTCTTCTTCTTCCGCATGGCGGGTCTTAACAATCTTAGATGAAGCCTTGCTCAGGTTCTCTTCATCTTCCATATATCGCTTGATTTTCCTGATAGCCTCCTGGTATCCAGGAATCTGGACCTTCTCATAAAGGTTAACCTTCTGGGTAGTCTTCTTTCTATGGTAATCAAGAATCCTAGCTTTCTCAACATACACTTCAGACTCAATACCGAGTCTTGAGAGTTCCTTCAGAATTGCAACTCCGTCAGCATACCATGCCGGCTTGACGAATGCATTGAATGGATGAATCTCATACTGGATGTTTGAAAGCTCAGGGGTCTTCACTCCGGCGACTTTGACTGTTGTCAAATCAATATCAACAATAGTGATAAGACCAGGGTCAAACTCGTTCCATAGAGCCGCCAGATAGTCGTACTTTTTGAGAGAGGCATCAAGATCCGATAGCAAGCTGTCTGCCTTAGTCTTAGCCTTGCGAACTTCCAGACGCAGAGCGGACTCCTTATTCTGAAGAGTAGGGAGTGCCTTCTGACGCATCTTAAGCTGCTTGCCAAGATTGTTCAGGGACGTCTTGTTATATTGGAATTTGATTGCCATTGTTAGTCGTTTTTAGGCCAATACTTATCTGCAATTGCAGCCTTTACACCAGTCTCTGCCTTTGAGAAGTACTTAGCAAAGAGTTCCCATGCTGTATCAAGCATCTGATCGATAGTGATGTTAACGTCGATAGCAAGAAGTCTTGTAGCATAGTCCTTTGCGTAGTCGAGACATCTGTGGTCATAGTCACTAAGGTCGAAACCGTTCTCGAGCTTTGTCTTAGCGTTCTGGGCATCAGCGTAAAGACGTACACCAGCGTTCATTACCTGGCTATGGTCCTCACGTGTCTTCTTTCCCTGAACATGCTGCTTGAGTCGAGAAAGTGAACGGAATGGGTCAATGATAACCTTTCCTGAGTCTGAATCATTACGAAGGAAGAGCTGACCCTCTGTGATATAACCTGTGTTATCTGGAATAGCGTGAGTAATATCACCATCATTCAATGTTGTTACAGCGATGATTGTGATTGAACCACCTGATGGGAGCTGCACAGCCTTCTCATAGATCTTGGCAAGGTCTGAGTAGAGAGAACCTGGCATAGAGTCCTTAGAAGGGATCTGGTCCATACGGTTACTTACGATAGAAAGGGCATCAGCATATGATGTCATATCGGTAAGAAGCACAAGAACCTTCTCATTCTTATCCACAGCGAAGTACTCAGCTGCAGTAAGTGCCATATCAGGGATAAGGAGTCGCTCAACAGGAGGATTCTCTGTTGTGTTAACGAAGCTCACGATCTTGTCAAGAGCACCTGCAGATTCGAATGAGTGCTTGAAGAAGAGGTAGTCATCGTTAGAAAGACCCATACCACCAAGGATAATCTTGTCTACGTCAGCACGAAGAGCCACATCTGCCATTACCTGGTTGTAAGGCTGGTCAGGATCTGCGAAGAATGGAATCTTCTGTCCTGATACAAGTGTATTGTTAAGGTCAATACCTGCGATACCTGTTGGGATAAGCTGCGAAGGCATACGTCTCTTATATGGGTTCACAGATGGACCACCGATAACTCTTTCTTCACCTTCCACTTCTGGACCGCCATCAATAGGATGTCCATAAGCGTCGAAGAAACGACCTGAAAGCTGCTCACTAACCTTAACTGTAGGAGCTGTACCAAGGAATGATACCTCAGCATCTGTAGGAATACCTTCAGTTCCAGAGAATACCTGAAGGGTAACAAGGTCACCCTTAGTCTTTACAACCTGAGCAAGTCTGCCATGTACAACAGCAAGCTCATCATTTGAAACGCCCTTAGCCTTGAGTGCTACTGTAGCCTTGGTAATTGCTTCCAAATGGGTATATACTTTTTGAAATGCCTTATTAGCCATTTGCTTCCAATGTTTTATTCAGTTCGACAAGATAGTTGTTGAATTTCTCACCCTGGAACTCAGAGTAATTCATCTGACGAATGAGGTTAATGATACTCTTAAAGAAGTTACGACACTGCTCATAGTCATCAAATACGAATCTGCGATCGCAGATATCGATGATAAGACCAAGCATAAACTTTTGTCTCTGTACTGGACAAACTGAGTCTATTGCATCGAACGCATCCTGCTGGAGGAAGCAGAAGTCAACAAGCTCACTCTTCCAGAAACGCTCATGGTAGCTCATTGGAACACCATCATCACCAAGGATGTTGATCTGGTCATTAGCTTCCTTACCTCTAAGAACGATATTCTTAGCCTTGTTAACCTTAGCTACCCAACCCTTCTCAACAGTCTCATCAAGATATGAGATGATTTCAGGATATTCGAGATACTTAGAGTATGAATCGATAGGGTTAACAGCTGGGTATCTCTTCTGGTCAGCACGGCTCTGCTCAAGAGCGTAGAAGCATCGAGCTGCCTTCTTTGTAGACTCTGTTACAGGCTCCTTAAGGTTACCGCCGGCTGGAGATACTGTACCAATGAATGTTACCGCACCAGTCTTTCCGTTATTAAGTACTACCTGACCCGCACGAGAATAGAAGTTAGAGATGATAGCTGAAAGGTCAACTGGGAACGCATCAGCACCTGGAAGTTCCTCCATACGGTTACTCATCTCACGAAGAGCCTGAGCCCAACGGGAAGTAGAGTCAGCAAGAAGAAGGCTTCTAAGACCCATAGCTCTATAGTACTCACAGATAGTCATAGCTGTGTAAACGGATGCCTCACGAGCAGCTACAGGCATGTTGGATGTATTACAGATAATTGTAGTACGCTCCATAAGGTAACGTCCTGTATGAGGGTCGATAAGTTCAGGGAACTCAGTGAAGATTTCTACAACCTCATTAGCACGCTCACCACAAGCAGCCATTACGATGACGTCAGCCTCACCCTGCTTAGCGATAGCATGCTGAAGAACTGTCTTTCCACATCCGAAAGGTCCTGGAATGAAGCCTGTACCACCCTCAGCGATTGGGTTGAACGAGTCAATAACTCGAACACCTGTCTCCATGATCTTTGATGGTCTTGGCTTGTCCTTATATGCCTTGACAGCAACCTTAACTGGCCATCTCTGAACCATGGTGACATTAACTTCCTCACCTGATTCATCAACAAGCACTGCCATTACCTGGTCAATGTTATACTGTCCAGCCTCTGCTACACACTTTACTGTATACTCGCCCTTGAAGCTGAATGGAACCATGATCTTATGAGGAAGCCAACCTTCCTTAACTTCACCAAGCCAATCAGCAGCGACTACCTTGTCACCTGCCTTAGCGATAGGTGTGAAATCCCAAAGTTTCTCGTGGTCGAGAGGATCTGTGTACTCACCTCTTTTGAGGAATACACCTTCCATTGTGGTAAGGTTGTTCTCCAAACCATCATAGGTGCTGGAAAGAAGGCCTGGTCCTAGAGCAACCTCAAGCATCTTGCCTTCAAATTCAACAGCGTCACCGTTTTTCAGTCCACGGGTACTTTCAAAAACCTGAACTGAAGCCTTGTTACCATTCACCTTGATGACCTCGGCCATGAGCTTAGTGTCACCTAATGTGATGAAGCAGAGCTCATTCTCCGCTACTGGTCCATAGGTTTCGACAGTTACAAGGTTAGAGACGATGCCCGTTACCTTTCCTGTTGTTTTCATATATGATTAGTATTTTAATTATTCTGATGTATAATGCACACCCTTGAATGTGCCACGAACTTCATTGACTAGTTTCTTGAACATCTCACGGCCTGTTTCTGCGTCAAGCTTATACCATCTATTAATAATATGGATCTTGGCAATGAACGCAAGAATGACGTTGATGTTGAAATAGTCAAAAAGGACAAGGGAACCGATCTTGTTCCACATGAGGTCGTCAATACCCTTCTCTCTTGACAAGATATCTCCAGAATTGAGAGCCGCATTTACTGCAGCCTCTTCCTCAAAGATACCGCCATCAATTGGCTGTTCAGCAGTTGAAACCATCACGTCCATATCGGCAGGTCTACCTAGAGCCTGATTCAAGTACTTGACCTTGGCATTTCTGACATTAAGGTCAAATCTGAAATACTCCTTGATAAACTTGTTAGAACTACTGAGAGCCCGATAATAGAAGTCATGGTTCAGGCACTCGTCCTTGAATCCATCCAGAAGCTGATCAATGATAGCGTTGTCTTTCTTAGAGCAACCGTTTTTGATTTCAGCAATGATGTCATCAGGAGTTGCACCTTCGTGAAACTTCGACTCGAGGGTAATCGACGGAAGTCCGGCAATTATGTACTCGTAGTTGTTCATTCTTTTATTCGCCGAAAAGGATCTTCTTAGTAACTGGTCTTAGATACTCTGCAATGAGAGACTGGAATGACTCATCAGTAAGGCTGATAAACCAACCTTCGTCCTTTGGTCCGATTGTGAATCCACCAGCAATCTTCTTAGAGAATGAAGCAGAAACGCCATTCTTAAGAGTCTTAGCGAGTTCTCCCTGAACATATGGTTCAAGGTCTGCCTTCAAAGCCTCTGGGAGAACGAGAGAAAGATCTGCAGACTCATCAGTTGAGAATTTCTCTGCTACTGTTTTAATTAGTTCCTTAACGAAATCAGCAGAAGAAAGCTTGCTTGCAACGGCCTTGTCAGAAACATTAGCTAC
>JAKSJT010000081.1 GCA_024402125.1 Bacteroidales bacterium | reverse complement strand
TGAGCCTGTCAGAAACTACCTCAAGGAACACTGGCTCAGGAAATAGTTAGTATTTGAATATTCTTTAGACCGATATTTTCTAGCTGTTATTATGGCAGGAAATATCGGTCTTATTGTTTGTTGGATGTCCCTTTGACTAGTATCTATTTCTTATTGTGAATTATATCGCAAATTATATGGAATTGATACAAACACACAAATAAACGGATATAGTACATTCAATTATTACGCTCCAAGACAGGTCGTGTTAGGAAAGGATTAGAAAAGAGAGTCGGAAAACTTATTAAGAAATACGGAGGATCCAATGTTCTTCTTCATTATGGTAGTCACCAAATGACAAGTTTTATTAGAGATATCGTATTTCATTTGTATTCGAAATTTTTTCTCCAGTAATCGATTTGGCCTGTCAAACCAGATGACATCTCGTGATTCCTGAAACTGGCGACGAATACGGTTATAATGAAGATTATATAAAAAGGACTAACTCGAGGTGATTAATCTATTTGTCTGCGAAATGTGTTCTTCATTCCAGTCGAGACGGCACTCCTGGCAATCCGAAATTTGTTATAGAAGCCGACTATTCAAGTTTGTTTTAATAATTTTCAGTAATTTCTTTGTTAAAGGTGGTAGGTTACCACCTTTTTGCTACATTTGTATAAAAATATAGCTTATGAATTGGGAAAAGACATATAAAGCATGGTGTGCATTACAACCGCTTTCAGTAAAAGACAGTGACCGACTGAGCCGTAAATTCACCGTAGAATTCAATTATAACAGCAACCATATTGAGGGCAACACGCTGACATATGGTCAAACTGAACTCCTACTTCTTTTTGGTAAGGTCGTTGGTGAGGCAGAGATGAAAGACTTAGAGGAAATGAAAGCCAGTAATGTCGGACTGATGATGATGAAAGAGCAATCCTCATTGAAGGATACGGTTCTGACACAAACATTTATCCGACAGTTGCATCTGACTCTTCTTCGTGAGGATTACACCCTATACCGAACACTCTCTGATGGTACTGTAACAAGCTATGTCATCCATGCTGGGTGTTATAAGACACGCCCCAATAGTGTCATCACCCGTTATGGCGACCGTTTTGAGTATGCCGCACCTGAAGAGACAACGGCTTTGATGACCGATCTGGTTGATTGGTACAACCAGGCTGAAGCATCAGGCGAGTACACCCCAATCGAACTAGCAGCCCTCTTCCATTATCGATATATCAGGATTCACCCATTTGAGGATGGGAACGGCCGTATAGCACGTTTGTTGGCCAATTTCATTCTTGCCCGTCATGATTATCCGATGGTTGTTGTCCGGAGCCGTAACAAGAAAGACTATCTTGAAGCTCTGCACCAAGCAGATCTGGTAGTTGGTCCAGTACCAAGCGACGGTGCACACGCAAGTATCCGTGAAGCACGTAAGTTCGTAAACTGGTTCAAGAAAATGGTGACAGAGGAGGTGCAGAATGACATTGACTTCGTTCAAAGTAGAGATGCCAACATCTGGTGGTATGACGGCCAACGTATTATATTCAGGAGTCCTAACTCAGGAAGGATTTTGAATTTGCTGATAGCTGAACCTGGTATTACAATCGCGGCATTGGTCAAACAAATAGGTATAAACACATCAGCGATCCAAAAACATCTGAAGTCCATGTCAGATAAGGGATATATTGCCCGCAGGGAGAGAGACGGAGAATGGGACGTCTTTATTATTCCTTCTGTTTAAAAGTGGCAACTGTTCAAAGGTGGTAACTTACCACCTTTGAATAATATTTGCGATATTCGCTATATTGGGTATATCGGACGACCAGATAGGCTTAATCTGTCCAGACATATCTGTTTTACATGACTTGGATTCCACTTTCAATTGCAAAGTTTGGATGTATTTCATTTGATCACGATGCTTTTACTCCTATAATCAATAAGGCCTGTCAAACAAACTAGCATTTCCAGACCTACGAAACTGCCTGATGATACGGTTGTAATAAGCCTTGGTTGTAAAGTGTTGTTTGTTTCATAAGACACATTATCCCCGCATAACCATCATTCACAGATTATTTATTACATTTCCTCAGATTCATATTTGCATTAAAAAATTCAGGATTATGAACCCCAATCGTATTAAAGTATTAATAATTGCTCTTATGATTGTATTCCTGGCACCTATTATCTACATTGGTGTCGAGCTATCTACATTTAATATGGTTGAGAAGCATGAGATTCTAACTATAAAACAGAATCAAAAAACATATCAGCTGATTGAAATTGGCGGAGGAGCTACAGCTGGAGATAGTATACAACTATTAGAAGATGGCAAAGTTGTATACTCCTTAGAAACAGTTATTCCGGTGGAAATAGTGAATGTTCACATTACAGACACCATAGTAATTGATTTTAGAGAGTGCTGTCCCCAGAAAGATACTATAAGATCAATTGTTTACCCATAATAATATCTTTTCACTCAAGTAGCCTTCATCTCCTAAGCAATTCTCTTTAGGGCTGCATTTCATCTCTAAACCTGGCAAGATTATTCGAATTGGCCTGTCAAACAAACTAGCATTTCCAGACCTACGAAACTGCCTGAAGATACGGTTGTAAAAGAGATTGGTTGTAAAGAATCACTTAATAGCAGCAAATCCTATCGTGCAAAACGCATAGAATAATCCGTTAAACAAAAGAGCAGTGGGGTGGCCGCTCTATATATTCTGGTGAAAAATGTACTATCCCATTATCTTGACCATTTCTGCCGGTGTGACAACAAATGGCTTGACGGGGAAGTGCTTAACGTTTCCTGTCACGAGGTAAGAGACTTCTGGGTTTTCTCGGCTTAATCATATAAAACTTGCCCCCGAAAGAATAATGTCTTCCAGGAGCATTGTCTAACTAGATATCTTCAGGACTAGATTTCCTTAAGCGAGATCGCAAAACCGCCACTTCTCGCTGCAGTTAGTTTAAGGACTGTCTCGTTTGTGACTTTCTGCTTAGAAATGGTATAAGCCTGAGGATTAGTCTCGTAATCTGCATCCGGAGCATCTGCGTAGATGATTGCCTCATATGTCTTACCTGCCTGAAGGAATGACATTGGAACATCAAAATCACGCTTGTTCTCATCTGTTACTCCACCAACGAACCATACATCCTTATCACCTGCGCAGAATGCAGTTGCACCATTGACATAGTTCTTCTTCGCTCCAGGGAGCTTGGCTGTTCCCTTTGACGCAATGTCAAGAGTGCTCTTCTTAGCCTGACGAGCAACCACTATATAGTCGCAAGGCTCTGCAGAAAGATAAACACTCTTCTGCCAGTCACATGCAACATCCTTAATGAACTGGAATGCATCCATATGTTCTGCATAGTGCTCAGGGAAGTCTGCTGCCATCTGAAGAGGAGAACTCATAACAACATAAAGAGCAAGCTGGTTAGCTAGAGTTGTAAGGCACTTTGACTGGTTATCACAGAACTTGGAAAGGTCCATTTCAAAGATACCAGGAGTGTAGTCCATTGGACCTCCATTGAATCTTGTGAATGGAAGGATAGATGCATGGTTTGGCTTTGTTCCACCAAATGCCTGATATTCTGTTCCCCTAGCAGACTCATTGCCGATAAGATTTGGATAAGTACGGCAAAGACCTGTTGGACGTGTAGCCTCGTGAGCGTTAACCATAATCTTATGTCTAGCTGCTTCTGTCACAGCATATAGGTAATGGTTGTTCATGAATTGGCTGTAATGGTGATCTCCTGGAGTTACGATGTTACCCACATAACCGCTCTTCACTGCATCATAACCATACTTGTTCATAAGTGAGTATGCTGCCTCCATATGACGCTCATAGTTACGCACTGATGAAGAAGACTCATGGTGCATAATAAGACGAATACCCTTTGAGTGAGCATAAGCATTAAGTTCCTCTATGTCAAAGTCTGGATATGGTGTCAGGAAGTCAAACACGTAATCCTTATTACAGTTAGCCCAGTCTTCCCAGCCGATGTTCCAGCCCTCAACAAGGACAGCATCCATACCATTCTCTGATGCAAAATCAATATACTTCTTGACATTCGCTGTTGTAGCGCCGTGCATTCCGTGAGGCTTGACAGTAGTATAATCAACTGTATTAAGATCCACAGCAGGGATATCATCTGTGTAGCTCCAGGTAGACTTTCCTGTTATCATCTCCCACCAGACACCCATATACTTTGTCGGATGAATCCATGATGTATCTTCAAGCTTGCAAGGCTCGTTAAGGTTAAGGACAAGACGTGAAGCAAGCTGCTTAGTTGCATCATCCACAACCTGGATTGTTCTCCAAGGAGAAGTTCTAGGTGACTGCATATATCCCTTCCATCCGTCAGCACAAGGAGTAAGAACAGATGTGAAGACAAGAGTCTTTGGATCAAGCTGAAGGTGCATTGTAGGATAGTCAACACATGCTGCCTCATGGATATTGATATAAAGGCCATCATCTGTCTTCATCTGAAGTG
Organism: Bacteroidales bacterium; assembly: GCA_024402125.1. GTDB lineage: Bacteria > Bacteroidota > Bacteroidia > Bacteroidales > UBA932 > Cryptobacteroides. Next base: position 5,642 of record JAKSJT010000081.1, on the reverse strand, counting down.
ATGTCTGTACAGAGTTCATGTTGATAAGAGTCTGTGAGTCATTGCTTGTTACAGCAGCCTCCATTGCCGCCGAAATACCAGTCAGACGAGTCTCAGAGTATTGATACTCCTGAGTATCGAAGTCTCCTGGAATCCAGTATGCCATATGGTCCCCTGCCATTGCAAACTCAGACACTTCCTCCTTTATAACAAAATAGGTAAGGCTTCTCTGCTCCGGGAACTGGTAACGGAAGCCAAGTCCGTCATTGAAAAGACGGAAACGGATAATCATTCTCTTCTGTGAACCATCTGTAGGGTCGGTCATGCAAAGAGTTGCAGCCATCTCGTTGTAGTTGTTGCGGATCTCTGCTTCTTCTCCCCAAACAGGAGACCATGTCTCATCAAATGATGATGTCTCCAAATTCTCCAGTGAAAAGCCTTCGTTGAGCTTGACAGGATCAAGTTCATCCACCTTCTCGATAGTGTTGTCAAGATTGTAGATCATCTTTCTTGCCTTTAGGACACCACGAAGTTCATAGCCCATTCTACTAGGAAGAATAACATCCTTGTCAGCGAACTTGAGGGAATAAACAGGTGTTCCTTCTGGAGTAAGACCGAATGACATTGAAAGGTTTCCGTCAGGGCTTGTCATCACCTTGGCATCAGAAGGCATCTGAGCCTTAGGTTTGCTGGACTGGCCCTGTGAGCATGATGAAAGGATCATCAGCGTCACTGCAATGATTGATAGTATTTTCTTCATATCGTTAATGTGTATATTCTACTATAAGGGTTGACATGGCTGGAACGACCGTTGACGAATTGACCCTAATGCTCATACCTGTAATGACATTTCTGCCACGAGTAAGAGATGAGGCTATTTCCGCATAGTTATTCCATGGAATGGTCTTGTCAGAATAAGAGTTATTAACATAGACAAAGACAACCTCCTTATCATTGTACCTGAAGAAGGCATATGTATTGTCCCTTGTCAGAAAGTGCATCGTCCTTCCTGAGTGAATGACTTCCTTGGTCTTTCTCCAGTTAAAGAGCTTAGATGTATAGTTGTACAGTTCCTCTGCGTGTTCATACATTGGATCCGAAGACGCAGCCTTTCTTCCTGACTTTGTGAAGAGATTTACTTTATCACCCTTCCAGCCTCCCGGGAAATCTATTCTTTTTGATCCGTCACTCCAATCCCCTCCAATTTTGTGAGAGAACATCATCTCGTCTCCATTATATAATTGAGGAATGCCCCTAAGTGTAGCGACAAGAGTCAGAGCAATCTTCATCTTGTCTGGATTGTGGTTAAAGGTATCACCCATCCTGGCGTGATCATGATTGGCAATAAAGATCATCATCTTCGATAGGTCATGATACACAAAGTCATGAGACAAGCAGTCATACACCCTTGTCATACCCCTTCCCCATTCAGGATTATCTCCACTTTCACAGATAGCAGCCTCCATGGCATCACGAAGCGGGAAATCCATAATGGATGGAAGGTTTGAGTTGAATCCGTCCTTGTTCCCGTTGTCTCCCTGCCAGTAGGCTAGCTGAGCATGTGAGGCGGTCCAGCACTCTCCTACGATATTGATATTCGGATATTCCGCCCTTACACAAGCACACCACCTGCTCATCGGATCCTTTTCATTGTATGGATAAGTATCCACGCTAAGTCCATCCAGACCAGCGTATTCAATCCACCAGACAGCCCACTGCTGAAAATACTTCAGCACATATGGATTGTCAAGGTTCATATCGGGCATTGAAGGAACAAACCATCCGCTTTCCTGAAGATTGAGGTCATACCAGGAAGCATTGGGATCCATGTTTGTCGAAAAGGCATTGATAGTACCTGTATACTTGTCAAACACATGAACCCAATCTTTGAATGGCATATCCTTTATCCTCCAGTGCCTTGTTCCACAGTGGTTGGTCACAATGTCCATTATCATCTTAAGACCCTTTTCATGAGCCTTGTCACAAAGCTGTCTGTAAAGTTCATTTGTTCCAAAGCGAGGGTCAATATGATAGTAGTCACCACAAGCATAGCCATGATAGGACTCAATCTCATTGTCAACCAGAAGAGGGGTTGACCATATCGCTGTAGCGCCAAGTCCTGAGATATAATCAAGGTGTTTGATGATTCCTTTGATATCACCTCCATGACGAGCAAGAGGGGTATCCCGATCTACCTCGCCATCAATCTTAGGGTCAGCATCTGCAAACCTGTCAGGGAACACAAGATAGATCATATCCGCTGTTGTGAAGCTCTTCCTCTGGGAGGAGCCTTCCTCCCTGGCACTGATCTGATACGGATACCTGAACTGGACTTCACCATTTGAAAAGACCAGATAATAAGTCCCAGGAGTAGCATCAGTATCGATATCTACATCCACAAAAAGATAATTGGGACTATCTGCTTTTGTGACCTTTGTGACTCTTACCCCTTTCCCGCCAATAATGCAGACATCAAAATCGGAGATATTATCTCCTCCTATCAGAAGCTGAAGATCGGTTTTCATGCCAATCCACCAGCTGAGAGGTTCGACTCTAACAAGTTCCTTGGATGTTGCTTTCAATACTTTTGATGTATTAAGAATTGAGGTTTCTGTTTTCCTTGCCGCCATAATAATCAAGTGGTCATATCTACTTACAAAAATACTTAATTGCAGTATCTCTCCAACCAACTGACAATGAAAAAAGACAAAAGATCGACAATATTCATATAACAAAATACCCACCCCTTGAGAGACCAGGAAGTGGGATAGATTGCAGCTCCAACTGTAAAGTAAAGGAGCTTGAAAACCAAATAAATGATACAGCCTTTATCTATCAAACATGCCTAAGGGGCTGCTTGATAGAGGCGGCTATAATAAACCGCCGATTTGTGATTGTAGTTATTATTTTGAATATGTCTATTACTCCTATAGCTTACTTACCGGCTATCGGAGTTAATCTAAGTTCTACTTTGACTTTTCGTCAATCAAATAGACTGCGATTGATCCGAGGACAAGAAGTACACCTGCTACAATGAACATAGATGCCTGCATTCCGCCAACTGCCTTGAGGATTACTCCACCAAGAGCTGCTGCTATAATCTGTGGAAGACAAATTGCACAGTTGAAAAGACCAAGGTATGTTCCAATATGATGTGTAAGTGCGTTTGTCACGAATGTGAATGGAATTGCGAGCATAGCACCCCATACAACTCCAACAAGAAGGAATGATGCGAAGAGTGCATACTGGTTGTGTACGAAGTAAACAGATGCGAATCCCACAGCACCGATAAGAAGGCTGACTGCGTAAGCCTGCTTAAGAGTCTTGAACTTAGGAATTGCAAATGCCCAAATCATAGCACCAATTGCCTCGATAGCGAAGAGTACACCTGTCCAGTTACCAGCTGCCTGATAGCCCTCAGATGTAACATCTGATGTGCCCCAACATGTCTCAGAGATAGCACCACTTGTGTAGGTCCAGAGGAAAAGGAAAGCTGCCCAACAGAAGAACTGTACAAGGCCTACTGTCCAGAATGTCTTTGGAGCCTTTACAAGAAGCTTAACAAGACCAAGATCTTCTTCTGCCTCTGCCTGTGCACCATGGAACTCCGCATACTCCTGAGGGTTCATCTCCTGAACCTTGAAGAATGTGTAGAGAACACAAAGGATAAGGATTGCTGCACCACAGTAGAAGCTGAGTTTTACAGAATCTGGAACAACTCCTTCTGGAGCTGTATTAGCGATACCGATCCATGTGAAGAAAATTGGGAAAAGATATCCTACCAAAGAACCCGCATTGCAGAGGAAGCTCTGGATTGAATAGGCTTCTGCTTTCTGATCCTCACCAACTGAATCACCAACCATCATCTTGAATGGCTGCATTGCCACGTTGATAGAAGTGTCAAGGAACATAAGAGAGAATAGTCCGAACCACCTAGCACCATTGATGCCGAGGAACCAACTTGAAGAGAAGCTGATGTTTCCTGCGTTAGGCAAGAGAACCATCACAAGGAGAGCAATAAGCGCTCCTCCCAAAAGGTAAGGCTTACGACGACCTAGCTTACACCATGTACGGTCTGAGTACTTACCAACGAGCGGCTGAACCAACATACCCATAAGAGGTGGAAGGATCCAGAAGAAGCTGAGCTGGTGAGGGTCTGCACCGAGAGTGGCGAAGATACGGCTGATGTTGGCGCTCTGAAGTGCATAAGCAATCTGAACACCAAAGAAACCGAAACTAAGGTTGAACATCTGCCAGAATGATAACTTTGGCTTTTGCATTTATTTGTTTATTGGTTTTTGTGTAATTAGGTAGTAATGGACAAGATAACATCAAGGATATCCTGAACTTATTTTATCGCTTCTAATATAACATAAAATAGAGAATATCGCTATAATATGCTATATTTGGGGGAATGAAGCGCTTAAATCTCATACTGATTATCACAATCTTTGCGGTATTGCACTCAATCGCCGCCGCTTTCTGCTACTCCATGGGCATAGAAGACGAGATTCTTCTTACTATGCTTACCATGGCTATGACAATTGTGATCTGTACACGTTATAGAATCAAGGTTGAATTCACAGCCCTCAGTCTAGTCCTTGTAAACATCGTTGGATATATCCTTGGAATTGGTTTCGGACAAATAATCGAGCACTTCATATCAGGATCCGCCATTGCCCCTGCAACAGCATCCTTCATTACAACAGGGCTGCTTGGTAGTGCACTTGCGTGGTTTACTAACAAATTCAAAAGAAGTCTTGAAGATGACCTCAAAAACCCTCTTTCAAGACAAACCACATGGCTCGCCGCCGCACTTGTTGGTATTTTCAGTCTCCGATTGTTCGTCACGTTCCTTTTCAATAACAAGCTGAACGACGAAGGTACGATGTTCGATGCCATCATGGACTTCTCTTCTGATACCCTTGTTCTTCTTATGATGATTCTTGCGACAATCATATTTGTACGCATGAATAAGGGTATTGAAGGCAGAGTCAAACGAACAATTGCTTACTCTACTACTATCATCGGTTGTTCTATCGCAGGAGCGCTTGCAGTAGGATTCAACATCCCTTACAGCATCTCTTTCGATGTATCATACAGTAGACTCCTTGAGCTGTTTGTCATCGCTGTAATTATTGAAATAGCCCTATACAGTCTCACTTTCATGGCTGACTACACAGTCACAATCCCGAGGACAATCGAACTTGAAAGGAACAAGGCAAACCTTGCCAAATACCAGTATCTTAATCTTAAGCAGCAGCTTAACCCACACTTCCTTTTCAACTCGCTCAACATCCTTGATGCCCTTATCAAAGACGGAATGAACGATGAAGCCAGCACTTATGTCCATAAACTGGCAGGTCTGTACAGATACATGCTTAATGACGAAGCAGATCCGGCTGTTCAACTTCGTGATGAAATGGACTTCGTCAACATGTATGTTGACCTTCTGAAAGTCAGATTTGAAGAAGGGCTGCAAGTAGAAGTTGACATACCCGATGAGGACATGCAGAAGGTTGTAATCCCATGTTCTGTTCAGCTTCTAATTGAGAATGCGACCAAGCACAATGGAGTCTCTGAAGAAAGACCTCTTCAGATAAGTATCAAAAGTGACGGAGAAAAGATAACCGTTACGAACAACCTTTGTCCTAAGGTAAGTC
>JAKSJT010000080.1 GCA_024402125.1 Bacteroidales bacterium | reverse complement strand
CTTCCAGGAAGCCCTATATATCTTGATGAGGAACTGGATGATGCAGCGAAGAGAGTACTGCTCGAGCTTACAGGTCTTAAGAATATCAGCATGACCCAGTTCAAGGCATTCGGTTCAAGATCCAGAACTATGAACCCGAAGGATGTGCATTGGCTTGAGAGCACTGTGGAGATGGAAATCGGCCGTATTGTTACAATCGCCTATATCGCACTTGTCAAGATTGACAGCACCATTATCGGAGAACTTGACAACTCTCAGGCAGAGTGGGTTCCTGTGGGAAAAGAAGGAGATCTGGCATTCGACCATAACCAGATTCTGACTGAGGCTGTGTCTTACATTAAGAAGATAGCTATGACAACGCCGGAGTATATCTTCGATCTTCTACCTAGAAAGTTCACGATTCTACAACTTAGAAAAATCTACGAAACTATCCACCAGACATCAATAGATGCTGGTAACTTCTACAAGAAGCTTGCTATGATGCCTTATGTGGTTCCTCTTGAAGAGAAGGAGGAAGGAAAGCCGCATAAGGCAGCAAGATTGTATAAGTTCGACAAGAAGATCTATAAGAAATGGCTTGTCAAGTAATTAAATAGATTAACAGTAACCAGATAATAGATTATGTATTCATTAGGTATTGACATAGGCTCTTCATCAGTGAAGGTCTCTCTTCTCGAAATCGAGACAGGAAATTGTGTTGATTCTTCTACCAATCCAAAAGTTGAGGCTCCTATCAAGGCTCTCCAGAAAGGATGGGCAGAGCAGGATCCGGAAATGTGGTGGGGATTTATCGTTGAGGGTATCAAGGATATCTCATCTCGCCATCCAATGAAGGATGTGGCTTCAATCGGTATCACTTATCAGATGCACGGACTTGTAGCGGTTGACAAGGATGTCAAGCCAGAAAGAGATTCGATTATCTGGTGTGATTCACGTGCTGTTCAGATCGGTGCTGATGCTCTTGAGGGAATCGGATATGACAAGTGCATGTCTCACCTTCTCAATTCTCCAGGAAACTTCACCGCTTCAAAGCTTGCATGGGTGAAGGAGAATGAACCTGAAGTTTATGCAAAGATCTGGAAGTTCATGCTTCCTGGTGACTATATCGCATATAAGCTTACAGGAGAGGTTGCAACAACCGAGACTGGTCTTTCGGAGCAGATCCTTTGGGACTTCAAGGAGGCAAAAAGAGCTGATTTCGTAGCAGAATACTATGGTATCGAGGCTGACAAGATCCCAGCAATTGTTCCTTCTATTGGCGTTCAGGCTAAGACAACAGCTGATACTGAAGCACTTTTGGGTATCCCAGAGGGAACGCCACTTTGCTATAGGGCAGGTGACCAGCCGAACAACGCATTCTCCCTCAATGTTCTCAACCCGGGTGAGATTGCAGCGACAGGTGGAACCAGTGGTGTTGTGTACGGTGTGACTGATGTCCCTAAGGCTGATGCAGCATCAAGAGTGAACACATTCCTTCACGTAAACAATACAGCAGATGCTGCAAGATACGGAGTCCTTCTCTGTATCAATGGAACAGGTATCATGAACTCATGGATGCACAGGAATGTCAGCTCGTCTCTTTCATATCCTGAGATGAATGAAGCTGCAGCTAGCGTTCCTGCAGGCTCTGATGGTCTTCTCGTTCTTCCATTCGGAAACGGTGCTGAGAGAGTCCTTGAAAACAAGTCAGTAGGTGCAAAGGTCGCTGGACTTGACCTTGTCCGTCATTCGACAGCCCATATGCTTAGAGCAACTCAGGAGGGAATCGCATTCTCATTCAGATACGGTATCGACATCATGAAGGACCTTGGTCTTGACCTTAAGGTTATCCGTGCAGGTAAGGCAAACATGTTCCTTAGTCCTGTTTTCCGTTCAACTCTTGCAACTCTTTGCGATGCGTCCATTGAACTTCTCAATACAGACGGCAGTCTTGGAGCCGCTAGGGGAGGAGCCCTTGGTGCCGGATTCTACAAGACTCCTGAAGAAGCGTTCTCAACTCTTACAAAGGAAGAGGTTATCACTCCTGTTGAAAGCTGGAAGCAGCCGCTTGAAGAGGCTTACGCCAAGTGGAAGGCAGAACTTGAAAAGACAATATAATTAAGTAACAATTAAAATAACATTAAAAATTATGGCAACAAAAGAGTATTTCCCAGAGATTGGTAAGATCCAGTTCGAAGGTAAGGATTCAAAGAACCCTATGGCATTCCATTATTATGATGCTGAGAAGGTGATTATGGGTAAGAAGATGAAGGATTGGCTTCGTTTCGCTATGGCATGGTGGCACACACTCTGTGCTGAGGGTTCAGACCAGTTCGGTCCTGGTACAAAGAAGTTCCCTTGGAATGAAGGTGCTGACGCTCTTGAGATGGCAAAGAACAAGGCTGATGCTGGTTTCGAGATCATGTCAAAGCTTGGCATGCCTTATTTCTGCTTCCATGATGTTGACCTTATCTCAGAGGGTGACTCAGTTGAGGAGTATGAGGCAAATCTTGCTGCTATTACAGATTACCTCAAGGTAAAGATGGAGGAGACTGGTATCAAGCTTCTCTGGTCTACAGCTAACGTTTTCGGAAACGCTCGTTATATGAACGGTGCTTCTACAAACCCTGATTTCGATGTAGTTGCCCGCGCTATCGTTCAGATCAAGAACGCTATCGACGCAGGTATCAAGCTTGGCGCTGAGAACTATGTATTCTGGGGCGGTCGTGAGGGTTACATGTCACTCCTCAACACAGACCAGAAGAGAGAGAAGGAGCACATGGCTACAATGCTCAGAATGGCAAGAGACTATGCTCGTTCAAAGGGCTTCACAGGAACATTCCTTATTGAGCCTAAGCCAATGGAGCCTACAAAGCATCAGTATGACGTAGATACAGAGACTGTAATCGGATTCCTCCGCGCTCACGGTCTTGACAAGGACTTCAAGGTAAATATCGAGGTTAACCACGCAACTCTTGCTGGTCATACATTCGAGCATGAGCTTGCTTGCGCTGTTGACGCTGGTATGCTCGGTTCTATCGACGCTAACCGTGGTGACTACCAGAACGGTTGGGATACAGACCAGTTCCCAATTGACCAGTTCGACCTCGTACAGGCTTGGATGGAGATCATCCGCAACGGTGGTTTCGGTACAGGTGGTACAAACTTCGATGCTAAGACACGTCGTAACTCAACAGACCTTGAGGACATCATCATCGCTCACATCAGCGGTATGGATGCAATGGCACGCGCTCTCGAGTCAGCAGCTAAGCTTCTCGAGGAGTCTCCAATCAAGGAGATGAAGGCAGCTCGCTATGCTTCATTCGATGAGGGTCTCGGAAAGAAGTTCGAAGAGGGCAAGATGACATTCGAAGAGGCTTACGAGTATGGTAAGACAGTAGGCGAGCCTAAGCAGACTTCTGGAAAGCAGGAGCTTTACGAGGCAATCGTAGCTATGTACGCATAATATTAAATAATTGCATATGACTAATACACAAGATACAGGATCGAAGAGCTATCTCTTCTCGATTGTTCTTGTAGCCGTTATCGGAGGACTGCTGTTCGGATATGATACAGCAGTCATTTCCGGAGCGGAGAGTGGACTCCAGGCATTCTTCATGGGTGCCAAGGATTTCACATACACTAACTTCCTGCATGGTATCACATCTTCAAGTGCACTGCTTGGATGTATCATAGGAAGTGCCCTTTCTGGAATTATGGCAACTAACCTGGGTAGAAAGAAGAGCCTCTTCATTGCAGGTGTCTGCTTCTTCCTCAGTGCTCTTGGATCTTATAATCCTGAGTTCCTTTTCTTCCATAAGGGTGAACCATCTCTTTCTCTTCTTGTTGTGTTCAACCTCTACCGTGTACTTGGTGGTCTCGGAGTCGGTATGGCTTCAGCTATCTGCCCTATGTACATTGCTGAGATTGCACCTGCAGACAAGAGAGGTACTCTGGTTTCATGGAACCAGTTCGCAATTATCTTCGGTCAGCTTGTAGTATACTTCGTGAATCTCGTTATTCTCGGAAATCATATTGCACCGGTTATCGAAAAGGCAGCAACTGGTCTCAATGAAGTGACAAATGGTCTTCTTCTTGCCAGTGACGGCAACTGGAGCATTACAACAGGCTGGAGACTTATGTTCGTCAGCGAATGTGTCCCTGCAGGACTCTTTGCTCTTCTTATTCTCCTTGTCCCTGAGACTCCACGTTACCTTGCACTTTGCGGACAGGATTCAAAGGCACTTTCTGTACTTGAAAGAATTAACGGTAAGGCAAAGGCTCAGCAGATCCTTGCTGATATCAAGGCTACAGCTACTTCAAAGAGCGAGAAGCTCTTCACATACGGCTGGCTTGTTATCTTCATCGGTTGTATGCTAAGCGTATTCCAGCAGATCGTAGGTATCAATGCGGTGCTCTACTATGCTCCTAGAATTTTCCAGTCTATGGGTATGGAGAACCCTATGATGCAGACAGTCCTTATGGGTATTGTGAACATCACATTTACAGTTGTCGCTATCGTTACGGTCGAGAAGCTTGGAAGAAAGCCTCTTCTTATCGTCGGATCCCTCGGTATGGCATTGGGAGCATTCGGAGTGGCACTTACCAGTGTGACAAGCCTTCCACCGGTAATTGCAGTAATCAGCATCATGATCTACAGCGCATCATTCATGTTCAGCTGGGGACCAATCTGCTGGGTGCTCATCTCTGAGATCTTCCCTAACACTATCCGTGGTGCTGCAACAGCTATCGCTGTGGCATTCCAGTGGATCTTTAACTTCATCGTTTCTTCTACATTCGTTCCTATGTACAACATGAGCCTCGGTTCAATGGGTACAAACTTCGGACATGCTTTCACATACGGTCTATACTGTGTAATGTGCATCATCGCTGCAGTATTCGTTCTTAAGCTTGTTCCTGAGACAAAGGGTAAGACTCTTGAAGAGATGACAGAACTCTGGAAAAACAGAAAGAAGTAAAAGATTAGTCCAAATACTCTATAAACAAAGTGCCAGGGCAGAAAGTAACTGCTCTTGCACATGTTTTTTGTATCTGACTTGTGTTAATTCTACTTTGTCTTGATGTTGACCTTAACGGTTGATCCAAGTCCTGAAACTGATAGGGTAGCGATGCCCTTTTCTCCCTTGATTGAACGTACAACAGCGAGAGCCTTGCCGCTGAACATGGCCTTCTTGTTTCCCTTAAGGCTCATTGTGTCAGCTGCATTTCCGTTGTCAACTCCAACGAGTTCTCCTTCACCGCTGACACTGAATTCAAGCATCGCATCAGCTGTCGGAACAACTCTTCCCTTGCTGTCTAGAGCTTCGATGGTCGCATAGCAGAGGTCATATCCGTCAGCATCGATTGTGTCTCTGTCAAGTGTCACCTGAAGTCTTACAGGTTCTCCTGATGTCTGGTGAGATTCTCTGGCGACTTCCTTTCCACCCTTGTATGACACGACTTCGATCTTACCTGGCTCGAATGGAACTTCACCCCAGAATGCATGAAGTCTTGAGTCTGTCTTGGAACTCTTTCCTAAAGACTTGCCGTTTACAAACAGCTCAACTTCGTCAGCGTTGCTGTAGTATGCCCAGATGTCAACCTTGTCACCCTCATTCCAGTTCCAGTGAGGGAGAAGATGAAGGACTGTCTTGTCTGTCCATTCGCTCTGATACATCCAGTATGGATCCTTAGGGAATCCTGCAAGGTCTACAATACCAAAATATGAGCTTCTTGATGGCCAGCTGTATGGAGTCGGTTCTCCCAGGTAATCGAAACCTGTCCAGACATATGTTCCAGCGACAAAGTCCCTGTCCCTGATTGCAATCCATCCTTCTTCGTGGAGATTGCCCCAAGGAACTCTGCTGGCATCATAAGCTGTGCACTGGTGATGGGGTGTCTCATATGACAGCCACCAGGCTGCTGGCTGAACTGAAATGTCTGTTGAAGGCTGGAAGTATACTCCACGGCTGTTGATTGATGATATTGTCTCCGAACCAAAAAGAGGCTTTCCAGGGTACCATTCCCTTGCCCTGTCGTAGTCCTGCGGATGGTAGTTGAAGCCGTACACATCCATAGCGCCGCTCTTTATGAGGTTGTTGCTAGGGCTAGTGTCGTTACATCCTGCAGTAACAGGTCTGGTTGGATCCATCTCCTTGACAAGGTCAACCATGTGCTCGGTAAGAAGAACATTAGGGTTGTCAGAGGATGATTCCTTCTTTGCAATGCTGCTCATGAAGTTGATCATGAGGTTAGCCTGCTCTGCTGACAGGTTCTCCAGATTGTCCTCAGCGGAGTTCCACTGCTCCTGGATCTCATTTCCGATACTCCACATGAATACGGATGCGTGGTTACGGTCTCTCTTTATGAAGTCCTTGAGATCCCTTTCATGCCAGTCGTCAAAGAACCTTGCATAGTCGAACTGTGTCTTCTTCTTTCTCCACATGTCGAATGCTTCATCAAGGACGAGGATACCCATCTCATCGCAGAGTTCAAGAAGCTCCGGAGCAGGTGGGTTATGGGATGTCCTGATTGAATTCACACCCATATCCTTCATGATTGTGAGTTCTCTTTCAAGAGCTCTTCTATGAACTGCTGTTCCTAGACATCCCATGTCATGGTGAAGACACACACCGAGGAGTTTGAGAGATTTTCCATTGAGGAAGAATCCCTTGTCAACATCGAATACGGCTGTCTTTACTCCAAATCGGGTGTTGTAGACATCCTCAACTTCTCCGTTAACCTTTACAATGGTCTGCATTGTGTAGAGGTACGGGTCATCAACATCCCAGAAATGAGGCTTACTTATTGTGAGAACGTCGTTGCCTTCCGCTACTACCTTACCCTTATTGTTGAGGATTCTGTTCTGGATTGTGAAAGGTTCGTCATCATCCCTTTCAATCTCAACTTCGACCTTTACCTTTGCTGATCCTGTTGAGACTTCCGGAGTAGTCACATAGGTGCCGTTGTATGCGACATGGTGAGCAGTTGTTGACACGATACGGACATTGCGGTAGATACCGCAGCCTGCGTACCATCTTGAGTTTGGCTGATCCTGGTTGTCACATCTGACAGCAATAGTGTTGTCCTCTCCGACAGGGTTAAGGAATGAGGTGATGTCATATGAGAATGATGAGTATCCGTAAGGTCTTGTACCAACTTCCTTTCCGTTGACATAGACCGTGCTGTTCATGAATACACCATCAAATTCTACATTGATGTGCTTTCCCTCAGGAGTTGTGAAGTGTTTTCTATACCATCCGATTCCACCAGGAAGAGCTCCTCCGCCTGGAGTTGACGGATTGTCAGCACTGAATTCTCCCTCGATTGACCAGTCATGAGGAAGATGAAGATCTCTCCATGAAGAGTCATCGAATGAGTAATCAGCAAAACTCTCGTTATCGCCAAGAGTGAACTTCCACTCGAAATTGAAGTCCTGGACATCTCTAGGAGATTCTAAGGTTTTACGGCATCCTGAAAGGCTCAGGACAAGAAGTAGCGATAATACGGCAATTGACAATAATTTTCTCATAAATGATTTGTTTTCGGAAAATCAAATTTAATCAATTGTTGGGTTATTTGTTCCAGGATAGATGACGAAATGCGTCAATATTATTCCACAATACACATCTGAAGAGCCAAAGAAATTGCATAATAGAAATTCTTCGTATCTTTGTTAGATTTAAAGAAATCTGACTATGAATTTATTTCCTTCACTAGAGAAAGTTTATACCAAGGATCAGCTCTCGGCAAAGGATGCCCAGAGATATGCGGAGCTTATTGCTTTTGCTCCTATGGTTTTCCAGGTAAGTCGACTGATGCTGAAGTTCGGCATTTTCGAGAGTCTGCTTGAAAGCAAGGATGGCATGACAGCTAAGGAAGTTGCTCAGAAGGCTGGAATCTCGGAGTATGCTGCCAAGATACTTTTGGAAGCGTCTCTTTCATCGAAGACAGTTATTGTCGATACTGAGACAGACAAGTACAATATCACTAAGACTGGATATTTCCTTCTTCGTGATCCGGCTACTAGAGCCAATTTTGACTTTAACCATGATGTCAACTACATTGGCCTGTTTAAGTTGGAGGAATCACTCAAGGAGGGTCGTCCAGCAGGTCTTGAGCACTTCGGCCCATGGAGTACTCTCTACGAGGCCCTGTCATCACTACCGGAGCATGTCCAGAAGAGTTGGTTCGGATTCGATCACTTCTACTCTGACGAGTCATTTGACAGTGCACTAAAGATAGTCTTTGACATGAATCCAAAGAATATTCTGGATGTCGGAGGAAACACAGGAAAGTGGGCACTCAGGTGCGTTGATTACGACAAGGATGTCAATGTCACCATTATGGACCTTCCTCAGCAGATTGGTCTTATGAGAAAGAACACGGAAGGGAAGGCAGGTGCTGACAGAATCCATGGCGTTGCCGGAAACCTTCTTGACCCATCGACACAGATGCCGTCAGATCCTCATTTTGATGTCATCTGGATGAGCCAGTTCCTTGACTGCTTCTCTGAGGATGAGATTACAAGCATTCTAAAGAGAACTTCAGCCATTATGGGAGACGATACTCGTCTTTTCATCATGGAGACATTCTGGGACAGACAGAAGTACGAGACAGCGTCTCTCTGCCTTACAATGACAAGCGTGTACTTCACGGCTCTTGCTAACGGTAACAGCAAGATGTATCACTCTGATGACATGCTGAAGTGCGTAAAGGAAGCAGGACTTGAAGTTGAGACAATCCACGATGGAATCGGTCAGGGCCACTCGATTGTTGTCTGCAAGAAGGCAAGTGAATAGGTTATTATGGATATAGATAGTTGTTTAACATAGAATACATTATAAAATAAATATGGATATTAAAGAAATTGAAGCAAAAGTAAAGGCTCTTCTTATCGATGATCTCGAGATTGCGGAGGAGAATATTGCACCAGATGCTCGTCTTAAGGAGGATCTTGGCATTGACTCTCTTGAAGTGGTTGATGTCGTAGTTCTTGTTGAGCAGGCATTCGGCTATAAGATGAAGAACGAGGACTTCAAGGTGATCAAGACTTACTCTGACCTTCTTAACTTCATTGACTCTAAGGTTAACGCATAACGGAAATAGTCTTGCAGGAGAAGGAACACGACAATTGGACTGGAAGGACTGACGGGGCTGGTTGGATGCACCGTAGCCTTAACTTCCTGCTCTCTCACATCGATGTGAGGGTGCTTTACTGTATCATGGCAGTTGTGATCCTTTTCTATATGCTGTTCAATCATAGGGGCTACATCTCAATGTACCACTTCTTCAGAAGAAGGATGGGGTACGGTCCGGTCAAGTCCTTTTTCAACGTCTATCTCAATCATTACAAGTTCGGTCAGGTGATCCTTGACAGGTTTGCGATGTATGCCGGAAAGACTTTCGATATTGAGATTGAAGGATTCCCGTACTTCGAGGATCTCTCAAACAAGGAAGAAGGATTTGTGCAGCTGAGTTGCCATTTCGGAAATTACGAGCTGGCCGGTTATTCCCTGAGGTCTTTTAAGAAGATCTATGCACTTGTCTTCGCAAAAGAAGCTGAAGCGGTTATGAAGGGAAGAGCTGGAAAGTTTGACGCAAACAATATTGAGATGGTTCCAGTTGGGGATGACCTTTCCCATATGATTACAATCAGCAGTGCTCTTTCTGACGGTAATATCGTCAGCATTCCGGCTGACAGAATCTTCGGCTCAAGCAAGTCCGTGACCTGCGAGTTCTTCGGTGCTCCTGCAAAGTTTCCGCTAGGACCATTTGCAATAGCGGTGCAGAAGGCCGTTTCTACTCTAGCTGTCTTTGTTGTAAAGATTTCGGCGAAGAAGTATAAGATTATGGTTAAACCTATCACCATAGAGGAAGGGATAACCGGAAGAAAGGAGAAGATGGAAGCTCTTGCAGCTTCTTTTGTCAGAACCCTTGAATCTGTTGTCAGGGAATACCCTCAGCAGTGGTTCAACTATTATGAATTTTGGGATAACGCATAGCAGAAGTTGAGAATCGACGCACTTGACATACTGCCACAAAGACCTCCGTTTGTGATGATAGACGCCCTGAATGCCTATGAGGAGTCAAGGGTTGATACTTCTTTTGTGGTAAGGGAAGATAACATCCTGGTCAAGGACGGCTTCCTTTCAGAAGCTGGCGTTATGGAGAATATTGCCCAGACCTGTGCTGCCCGAATCGGATACATCAGCAA
>JAKSJT010000008.1 GCA_024402125.1 Bacteroidales bacterium | reverse complement strand
CTTGTTTCGGAGGTACACTATGTAGGAAGCTACAGCTATGGTCACCTTCTCTATGCACCTTGGGAAAACAGAGACTCTACCATCGTATCTCATGAAGAATTTGAAAAAGACATTCTGAAGAGCTATGAGCAGCTCGCCCAGTTCGGTATCTCCAGAGACGATGCACCATACTTCATCCCTCCTTATGAATACTACAATGAAGAGATCGCTTCATGGGCAAGACAGATGGGTCTCCAGGTTGTAAACTACACACCAGGTACAACCACCAATGGAGACTACACAACTCCTGACATGAGCAACTACTACAGCACAAAGGTTATCCTGAACAAAGTGTATTCAATAGAGAAGAACAAAGGTCTGGACGGATACATTCTTCTGGTTCATTTTGGAACTGAAGCTGCCAGAACGGACAAGCTTTACAATAAGCTGCCGGAGCTTATTTCCAAGCTTCAGAAAAAGGGATACTCTTTTGTCACAATTCCTCAGGCGGTCGACCTTAACAGATAATTGACGCTACTCCTTTGGAAGCAGAAGAGTGACATTGTAGACAAAGATTGGACGATTGAGCCTGTTTCCTGATGGTCTAGGGTTGTCGTCAAAATGTCCAACGAACATAGTATCAGCATAAGAGAAGATCTCCGGATTGAGTTCTTCCTTTAGACTTGTATGCGTAAGGACCGCACAAGGAAGAGCTGCCCTGAGCGAATCCAGATTACCCACCTCAAGAGGTCTAATCTTTCTCTTCGCCGCATAAACCATCTCTATTCGAAGATCGTCCTGACTGTTATATCTGAAAGGGATACCATCCAGTTCAGGCATAACATAAGTCTGAGAAATGCTGTTCATCTCAGGGTTGTTCACAATGAATCTGGCAACTGGCATAGCAACCAGTTCCATTCCCATAAATAGAAGAACTACACCTGCAACCATCATGGTTGGTTTATACAGTTTAGACGCCCTTGACATAAGATACGAAGCGCTAAAGCAGATCAGTGTCATCAGAACAAATGGCACAATGCCCATATATCCTGGTCTAACTGCAAAGAAGAACAGAGCTATTGGTAGTACACCTATCAGAACTGCCAGAATCCACACATTGGAATGGAACAGAATCCTGTCAATGATCTTCTCTTTCCTCCTGTCGAACTTCTCCTGCCATGAGCATACCAGATATCCCATAAGATATGACGATGGCAGCATAACAGGAAGAAGATATCTTGTCTTCTTCTCTGGAATTAGAGAAAGAAGAACCAGAGAAAGAACCAGCCATATGAATGGGAACAGGTACTCCCTTTCCCCTCTTTCCTTCGGCGACCACACCATCATAAGAAGAGCAGTGATCATCAGTAGAGTCCAGATACCTGTCTCCAGGAAGAAATCCCAGTAGTAGTACCAAGGCTTAACTGTATAGCTTGTCCAGTTTCCGGTCTCTTTTGCAAGAACAGACGACACCGCATCACTATGGAATGCATAAACATAGATATACCACCATCCTCCGACTACAGCTGCCACCAGAATCATCATGATCACACTTCCCCACTTTCCTTTCATCTTTGGAAGGCAGAAAAGGATAAACACTAGAATCCAAGGAAGCAGGACTCCGTAAAGGGAGATAGGACCCTTGCTCATTATTGACAATCCTGTGAAGACACCTGCCCAGAAGAACTGTGAAACGAACTTCTTCGGTCTTTGGAAGCCTCTAATCATGAACCATATGCCCATCATCATAAATGCATGGGTGTAGATATCCCACGAAGCTGTTCTTCCTAGAAGAAGCACACTATAGCAGGTACATAGTATCAGCGTAGAAATGAATGACTTGTTCCTGTCCCTATCAAATATTGCAAGTCCTATAAGATAAAATGCAAGAACCAGAAGGCAGGCAGCAAGTCCAGCCATACCTCTTTGAAGACAAATACTATCAGCGGAGATATACTCCGTTACAGCAGTCAGCCATGTAGGGAGAGGTGGTTTCTCAAACCTTAGATCACCATTCATAGTGGTGATCAGCCAATTACCATCATAGACCATCTCCCTTGCTGTGATGATATTTCTGGACTCCATGATATCCGGAATCAAGACTCCATTGTGTACAAAGAAGGTGAAAATGCATACAATCGAAAGAACGATTGTGATGTATTTGGATTTAATGCCGTATCTGTTATCCATAAAAAGAATGCGACTTTCGATATGTGGTATTTGCAAATATAAAGAGATTTTTGACGATTTAGTATCAATCTGATACTTCTCAATGCATTTCGTTGCTTCTGAGCACTATCCAGAAAACACATGCATTTACTTCTAGCACGCTCTTTGCATTAACTACAATCAAAGACCTATCGATTTTTTTGTATTTTTGCAGAAATATTGAAACGGCAAGCAAAGCCTAACCAAATAATGACCATGCTTATGAGACGTATTATTAGAACTATCAGCATACTCACAATAGTACTCCTTTCAAGCCTTTCTCTTTCAGCTCAGAGCTTCACAAAGGGAGCAGAGCAGAGCGCAACATATAGCGTAAAGGCTAACGGAAAGGATGGCTCACAGTCTTTCACTTTCACAACAAAGGGAGTTTCATTCCGTGTACTTGGATTCTACAACAACGAGGGCACAGTCATCAGCGTTGAGAATGTAAAGGATGGGAAGCGTTCTCTAGTTGTCCTTGATGACAAGTTCAACCTCAAGACCAGCACAGGTACTGACGGATACGCTGTAGGTGCTGACGACAAGGCTAACAATGAATTTGAATTCTCAGTTCATGACTTCACAGACGACGGATCAGCTGAGCTTGTAATCGCTATCCGCAACACAGCTACAGATGAAATCTCAGTTCACGTTCTGGAATACGGCGGAGCACTTGGCTGGTACAGCATCGGCGAGATGGCATCAAAGGGAAAGAAGATTGAGGAATTCAGAGTATTCCGTCAGACTCTTACATTCAAGAGCCCTGCAACAAATGTCCTCTACACATGGACCTTCCATGAGGACCACTTCACATTCCTGTCTAGCGACCATGTAAATGATCCAGAGAAACTCTTCTAAAGAGTCTTTTCTTCCGAAATACTTAAATGAGACATAGAGAATTCACAACCGCAGTATAGCTGATTGTAGAATTCTCTTTCTTTTATTATCTGGTTTCGTCGCTCCTGAAGACCACCCTTTCTCCAGTTCTTGTCCCACCACTTCACGGTTGGATATAGTGAACATGCATATTCACCAGCTTCGTTTACCTGAAGAAGATCCTTCCATCTGGAAGAAGCGAGCGTTGTTGTAAGATACTCAAATCCATTCTCGCTGGCGTACCTGGCTGCGCGGACAAGTCTATACTTGAAACACTGAAGACACCTTCTACCTCTCTCCGGCTCCTTCTCAAGTCCTTTGGCAACTACTCTCCAGTCTACATGATCATAGTCATCATCAATGACTGTAAGGCCGTACTCGTCAGCATACCTAAGAAGTTCGTCCTTTCTATGGTTGTATTCCTCCAAAGGAAATATGTTCGAATTGCTGTAGAAGATTACCGGTCTCATACCATTTTTTACCATCGCCTCCAGAATAGCAGAAGAGCATGGTGCACAGCAGGCATGCAGAAGAACCTTTGATCCTTCCGGAATATCAATAAGTGGAACTGGCAGAGGTTTTCTTCCCATACTATGAATAGCGTCTAGGGAGCCTTAGAAGAATAGCAAGGATTGCTATTGCGCCAAGGACAAACGGATAGTACATGTATCCAATGATTGACAGGGCTGATACTCCGGCAAGGCCTGATGCCATCAGCATCTGTGCCCCATACGGAATCAAGCTCTGCACCAGACATGAGAATGTGTCCATGATACTGGCGGACTTCCTTGGATCAAGCGAGAACTTGTCCGAAATATCCTTTGCAATACCACCGGTTGTGATGATAGCGATAGTATTATTGGCAGTACAGAGGTTTGAAAGAGCTACTAGCGCAGCGATAACAAACTCTGCACCCCTTTTGCCTCTTATATGACGAGTCAGGGATTCAATGATATACTCAAGACCGCCACAATACCTGATGATAGAGAGCATTCCGGCAGCGAGCATCGTCACTATGATAAGTTCTGCCATTCCAAGGATGCCATCGCCAACTGATGCCAGGAAACCGAACCAGTCAAATGAACCCATCACAAAACCTATAACAGCATTAAGAAGGGTTCCGATAGCCAGAACGGCAAGTACATTGACTCCACAGACAGCAAGCACGATTATTAGAAGATACGGAATTGCCAAAAACCATGATGACAGCTGTGCATCTGGAGCGGAACCGTTCTTCAGTCCCATAATCACATATATTGTAGCAACAATGATCGCAGCAGGAGCAGCAAGCCAGATATTTACCTTAAACTTATCTGACATTGCGCAGCCTTGAGTCTTTGTGGCAGCGATTGTCGTGTCCGATATAAAAGATAAGTTATCGCCAAAGAATGCACCTCCAACTATGATAGCAGTAATCATAGGAACACTCATTCCCGTATCCTGAGCAATTCCTGCAGCAATTGGAACAAGAGCGACAACTGTTCCCACACTGGTTCCGACCGCCATGGAAATGAAACAAGCAGCAAGGAAAAGTCCGGCAAAGATGAGCTTAGCGGGAAGAAGAACCAGAGTCAGATTAACCGTAGCCTCAACAGATCCGATAGCTTTGGCAGAGCTGGCAAAGGCTCCAGCCAGAATAAATATCCATATCATCAGAAGGACATTCTTGTCAGAAACACCCTCAGAGAAAATGGATATTCTTTTATCAATGCTAAGGTCTTCCCCTTTGCATATCAGGATAGAATATACCGATGATATTAAAAAAGCGGTAGTCACAGGGACCTTGTAGAAATCTCCTGCAACTACTGATGACACTAGATAAACTAACAGAAATACAACAAGTGGACTTATCGCACGAAGTCCCTGCGCATTACTTATTTTGTTTTTCATAATACTTCTTTCTCTTGGCAGCATAATATGCTGAACGCTTTGGATTCTCAGGGAACCATCCCTTTATGATTCTCTTCTCCTGGTCGAACACTTCCTTGACTCCCCAGAACAGCGAGAAAGCACATGCACCCCAGATTGTAGAAAGTGTATTATTGATTGTCAGTACAGATGCAATAAGAAAAACTAGTCCAGCCAGGAAAAAACCCAGCCAGCTTATTCGTCCGAAGTAATATTCTGCTTTAACTACAAGAGGATGACTGATTCCAATTATCAGGAATGTAGCCGCCCCGGCAAGAATACCATAAAAATGCATATTATTCTACAGAGTTAATATCGATAAGATTATTAAGGAGCGCATACACAGTAAGACCGGCAACAGTCTTGATACCTGTCTTTCTGGTAATGTTCTTCCTATGTGTAATCACCGTATAAATTGACAAATTAAACCTATCCGCTATCTCCTTATTCAGCATACCTTTGGCCACACACACAAGAATCTCCTTCTCTCTAGTTGACAAGTCATTGCTTTCACCCTTTGAAGAATCCTGCTGCGCATCCATTGCGCTACGGAGCTTTTTGATGATCGTGGTAGGCTCATCATAAAGATTGACCACCTCGTCATACTGCTTCAGAAGATCTTCCCTCATAACAGAAGTCTCAAGGGCAACAACCGGAACATCCAGATACTCTCCAATGAAAGAACGGCCGTTCTTTCTTGTCTCGAAGTCCAGCACTTGAGGATCCATTAGGATAATATCAGCTTCAATATTCCTTAATCTAGTATCACTATTGTGGGAGAAATCTGACAATACACCAACAACCTTGAATTCTCCAAGGTCATTGAATACACTTTCTAACCCTCTTGCAACAATTAGAGAAGGAACAATTAGAAGAACACCTTTCTTACTTGCTGCCATTTTCCTCAATTCTATTAACCATTGGCACTAGTATATCATCCTCTATTCTAGAGTGTCTTGCAAGATCCTCTTCAAGATGATAGATGGTATAAAGTACCTGTCCCCTTTTTGTGTTATCGCACTCTGCTGGAAGATATCTCATCACAATGTTTCGAAGATCGTTTAGCTTTTCATCAATGTTTCCATGATTCTCTGCAAACTGATCAATTGTAAATGCTGATGAAGCGGATTCTGAAAGAAGATTGTTCACATACGGAAAGACCTGAGACTCTTCGTAATCGAAGTGTTTCTCGATTTCATCCTTATAGTCCTTGAAGAACTTCCAGATCACACTTTTCTGCTTTTCGCTACAAGGCCCCAGCAGATCAGCTATGGACTCTTCCAATAACACCAAAGAAGACTGAAGATAATATGAATGTGATGAATGGAGATACTTCACAATATCCTCAACCCGACTAACCTCCAATGTCTCCCTTGATGGAATATATTCATCATAAGTATAGACATTGCATATAAGAAGGAATGTATTTACATCCAGGCCAGATTTAGCACAGACTTCCTCAACCGTATTGGCACCAAGTGCCAAGCTGACACCTAGCCTTGGCAGCAGGTTCAGCAAATCATAATTGATATCAATAAGGTCAGCCAGCTTCATCTTGCCAGAGAAATACGACTTCTCCTTGGCTGTTACTTGGTTATACTTCATGCCACAAAGTTACTACTTTTTATTAACATGTAAAAAAGGCATCCTTCACAGGCTGCCTCTTTCACAACAATTAAAAGGATCTAAAATAGAATGGCCTTAATTCCAATCTTCAAGTACAAAGGTCGCAAGATTACACACTCTCATCAATCCTCATTAATTGGTAATATCCGTGACGGTTTATCACTATTTGTTGTTGTTAGCTCCACATTAAGCATATCCATGCATACCACCGAGTATGAAATTGACGCCAAAATATGTCACAAGTACACACATAAAAGCAATCACACAAAACCAATGGAAGAATCTTGGATTTCTGAATGCCGGCATAGATGACACATGGAATACAGATGCATAGACTATACACGTAACAAAAGCCCAAGTCTCCTTTGGATCCCACATCCAGTAGCTTCCCCATGATACATTTGCCCAAACGGCACCGATGACTGTTCCTGCAATCAGGAAGAATATACCCGGATAAAGTATTACAAGACTAATATCTGCCAGATTTTGCTGAGCATCCTTACTTCTGACAAAAAGCCCCATAAGTCCATTTAGAGCTACAAGTCCAAGCAGCGTATATGAAATCATCATTGACGCAACATGTATAGACAGAAGCGGTGATGAAAGAACCGGCATAAGAGGTGTAATCTGAGGATTAGATTCACCCAGAACCGCAACCAGAAGAGCAAATCCAGTCAGGATAAACCCTAGTGGCTGTATTATCGGAATCACCTTATAGGTAATAATTGTCAATATCATTGCTCCCCATGCTATAAGAAGCATCATTTCAAAGCCATTGGCCATTGGGATATGCCCTGACACCATCCATCGAAGGATTAGAACCATAGTCAGATACACAAACAACAAAGTTGACAGAATCATAGCCATGCGGCCGATACTCTTTGGCATTTTTCTGTTTCGTGATATCATGACTCCTGTCAGAATAAACAGAATCATACCCAAAGTGACACATGCCATCGCTGCAGCCATTGGTCTGGACATCTTGTTGTACAGTTTCTCTGTTCTAACCCTTGACAAGGATGGGAGGTATTCACCAGCATTCTTCTTCTGGTACTTTGCAATCTTTGAAATAACATCCAAGGCTCCCTCATAGTCCCCCTTGTAAACATTTTCTCCAATTAGAGAGAACACCTTACGCACAAAAAGCCATTCCTGCGGATCCATCTCCATAGGAAGATCATCCGTTGGAGACAACCATCCGTTCAAAACGCCTTCCTGACCATCGCTCTCCGGGAAATAAGGGAATACTCTAAGCGCTTTCTGAGAGGCTACAGACTGAAGAACGTAATATTTCTCATCCTCTTTATTTGTCCCCTTCTCCTTGCTTTTCAGCTTAAGGGGAACATTCTTCCATGTGTCGAAATAGAATATCCAACCCGAGAACACTTCCGCTGAGCTGAAGCCCTTTACGGAAGGCTTTCCGTATGCTTTCATAACATAGTCCCTTGCCATTGTCTCCATTGGTGCAATTCTGCCGTTATAGTAGACAAAAAGGTTGCAGAGACTATCAGCAAGATTCCTCGGAAGGGCCTTCGGTGATAAAGCGGAGCCTTCTGTCAGAGTTTCCCCTATAGAAGTCTCCTGGTATGGGTCTTTCTGCTGATTCTGGGCTGATGCGTTTGCACCAATGAAAAGCATCAGAAGCACAAGAGCAGCAGAAGACTCTTTAATGACTCTTGACAGAGTCCTTCTAAAGTTTGTTTCCCGGCAAAAGAAAAATCCTACAAGACAAAGGAACAGTAAAGCATACCCGACATATGTTATCGTCACGCCCCAAGGATCATGGCTGACAGAAAGAATGGATCCTCCCTCGTCTTCATCAAAGCTACTCTGATAGAACCTATATCCCTTAACTTTTAAGATATTGTTCATCGATATGGAGTAAGTCTTACCATCAACCTCAACTGTGCTGACATAATCCATAGCGGACGCTGATCCTGGATATCTTTGAACTTCAAAATCACTCAATGTGACTGTAAACGGAAGCTTTTCAGCCCCGTCCTCAGTGAAGATAACATTAGTGGTTTCTCCAATTCGAAGCCTAAGGATTCCGGAAGAAGAGGAAAAATGTGTGACCAATGCACCGACTAGGATCGCAATAAAGGAGAGGTGAAGAACAAGCACCAGATGCCTTTTAGTTACTCCTCTTCTATAAATCCACATCATACCAGAAACAGCCGCAATCACCCAAAGGACAATAAACACCGGAGAATGATAAACCCAGGAAAAAGCCGTATCTGTATCCTATACTTTCTCAATGATGGTTGCAGCCATCATCATAACGACGGTAGCTGCAACAGAACCAAAAGAAAGATATTTGTATACCTTATTATTCACTATCAATCAATACTATATAGCATTTATGAATGCGACAACCGCATCCCTGTCTTCCTTTGAAAGTTTGCGGAAGCTCTCAACTGTTTCTCTGGCATCGCTTGTCTTTGAGCCATGCCACATGATAGCCTCAATGACATTACGTGCTCTGCGGTCATGCATTCTGTCAGAGTGACCTGCACAGAGTGGAGATAGACCTCGTCCCCAAAGAGGAGTAGTTCTACACCAGCCTGTTCTAATGTCATTTACCATTTCCAGTCTATGCTGAATCATATCAGTATATGGCCAGATGGTCTGATCAGGATACTTTGGCAGGACCTTGGTCTTTCCATCAAGGACCCTCTTTCCATCAACAAAGAAAAGATTAGGGTCATAAGCATCATCCTTTCCGGTCTTCCATGAAGGACGGTGGCAAGTAGCACATCCAATCTCCCTGAAAAGTTTACGTCCTTTCTGGATTGTTGGGTCTTCAAGGTTCCTGGCAGCAGGAACAGCAAGACCTCTATGCCAGATCATGAAATCAGCATAATCGTTGTCTGTCATCTCCGCAGGAAGATTAGTGCTTGTCAGATAGTTGTAGATATCTTTCTCAACATCACCCGTATACTCCACTCCTGTCAGCTCCTTAAACTGCTCCTTAGGGAAATACTTGTAGAACTCTGCCTGAACCTCAGGATCCTGAGACGAAGTCTTTGCGTAGTAGTCTCCGCTAAGGTTCAGATAATGATATGGTCTGTCTGACCTTGTCACATTAGTGATGTTCCATATAGCATTGGCTCCGGCGCCATCCTGAAGTTTTCCTCTTGACAAAGCATAAGTGAACTTCTTCGCAACCTTGGTTCCATCTCCCTGTCTGGAATTTGAATACATGCTTGTCCATTCTCCATTTTCAAAGATAGCAGGATTGATATTAACGCCATATTTTTCTTCAAGAGCATACTGCGCTTTTAGATCCTCATCCGAAATAGCATCCAAAAGCCCAGTTCCATAAATTCCGATAGTTGATTCAAGCAGGACACCATACTCGCCTTCAGTAAGTTCCTGAGTTCCTGAAAGAACCTTTCCTCCATAAAACGCTGACAAAGGAATATTCACATCTGGATAAATGAGGCTGTAAGATTCTCCATCCGGGAACTTGTTACCCCATTCATCTGTATAGCTGAGCCAATTGATTGTAATCTGGTCCTCATCAATAGGTGCCTTGAATGGTCCGTTTGCCTTAGTCTGAGGCATTCCTGCGACTGAACTTACATAAGCATCAGTAGCCTTATTGTACACAACAAGAAGGTATCCGTTTCCATACTCATTAGCCTTGTATGATGTTGTTCTCTTTCCATAACCATATCCAGGATGGCAATCTATACAAGACGACCTCACATATGCAGGACCAAGACCATTGAATGGCTTTGTATTTCTGTTGTATGTCCTTTCGAAGAAATACTCTCCATACATGAACTCATCCTCCATTCCTGCTTTAGTTACAGCCGGGGTCAAATCCTGATATGCAGAAGCACCGACATTGAATGTTGTTCCAAGTTCTCCTCCCGCGAGAGTCTCCACCCTGATTTCGTCATCAGTCATGAGGGGTTCTGGAATCTTGTTTCCGGTCTCATCACAAGAGGCCAAAGCAATCGACACAAATGTCAAAACGGCCACATAATAATTTTTCATATCAAATCAGTTGTCAATAGTTTGATTAGTTATTTGCAACAAACTGGATTGCATTTTCAAGTGTTTCTACCAATGATGCGCAAGCTGACATAGCCGCATCGCAAGAAGCATCTGAGATATTGTTTACAAATGGTGCTTTCATCGAACTTATCTTTGCAAGAGCGTTAGAAATAGCTCCAGATATAGCAGCATCAACATCCGGATCATTCTTAGAGAACCATGCATGAAGACTCTTTGACTCATCACGGTTTCCCTTGACTCCACCATAGTAGACATTTTCAACAGATGTGATGTTATCAATAAAGTCTGTTATAGAGTTATAGCTGTATGGAGACTCAATATAAGAAACATCCTCTCCAGTATGAGCTTTGCCAATCTTTGAAGTTCCAACCTCGTCTGCTATATCAGCAGCAGCCTGAAGGATTGCCTGCATTGCATGTGTCCATGATCGGAATGTTGAACCCGCCTTACCGGCTGAGAGAAGATTCTCACCATAGTAGAGATCTCCACCTGCAACGGTCGTATTAAGTTCAAGATCATCCTCTACCATTGAAAGACGATTTCCGGATGCTTCTCCTCTCCACGCAGCATCGAGCTGAGCTGTTCTATCTCTAAGATCGCCAGCCACTGCCACAGCATATACCAATTCCTCTTTGGTAATTTTTGAAGCCGGCTTAGCTGCACCGTTTTCAAAAAGGACATACTCAATACCATGGAATCCTAGAAGTTCGTTTCCGAGTTTTGCTCCAGCATAAGCGGAGCCATCCTCTCCTTCCAGTTTCGACAAGATAGCAGGACTTGACATCAGATCATTGAAGCCGTCCACATCAAGAGGCCATGAGTCTATATGCGGATCGATTCCGAAATCTGTAGCTGCACCGAAAAGGAAGGCCTCACTGAGCTCCCACTGAGCACGAGCTGACAAGAATGTCGAGCATGCCTTTTTGATATTGGCATCAGACTTGTCATTTATCACCGCCTCCAGATCAGCAACCAACTTCTCAGAATCATCCGCCAAAGCTGAATAAGTTGGATATACAGTGTTATTCAGGAAAACCTCAGCAATTGCCTCGAAATCCTTGTCATGATTGTCTACATCAACACCACCCTCGCATGAGCTAAGGATGAACAGTCCTGCTGCAAAAGCCAGAACCATGCTTAAATAATTCTTCATTTGTCTAATCGTTAATTCTGTTTCTTATCTCTTGAAAAAACCGGAATAAGTGATTCCGATGTTTATACTAGGCTCGTTATTGTACTGACTTCTAAACATCCTGTGTGAGAACTCCGCCTTAACAATGATCTGATCAATCGGTCTATAGTTAATACCCACTGCAAATCTTTGTCTATCAGACCATTTGTAGTCCTGAACATCTTTTGCTGGGATATATGAATCATATGCTTCATATCTTCCGAAAACAAAGAATTTCTTGTCCTTCAGGCGATCAATGTATGAGAAAATGTCCAAGCCGGCTTCCACTCCTACGGCATATGCTTTTTCTCCAACGAAGGTATGCTGGTATGGAGAGAATGTCGAATTGTCAGAATTCTTGTTTGAGGTTCCGATAGCCGACGCATTTGAAAGGTAGCCGTAGTCAGCATTCCCCCTTGCTGTCACATGCTTTCCCTGATATTGAAAATCCACTGCACCTATAAGCACTGTTCCGTCTGTAATTGTAGTCACCTTACCGTTCGATGACACAAGTCTAGGGTATGCGTCATTACTAGTTCCGCCAACATATCCGCTAATGCCTATGCGAAGATTTCTAATCGAGTAATTATCCAGTCTAAATGCTCCTGCCAAGGTGTTTGCCACGGTGTATTCATATGGCGAGGCTGATGCTCCAGCGATCCAACCGCTGTTATTGAAAAGACGCGAGTTTAGTCCTGGGATAACCTGAGCCTCATATCTAAAATCACCCGTTCTGCCCCATAAACTTATGCCTATCTGATGCCATGTACAAGGAAGGATCGTGCTCTCACCTTCCTGACGATACACGGTAAAGAAGCCATCCGGTTCATGGCGGGAGTTTGTCAGACCAACAGGAACGATTATCATACCTGCTCTTAGGTTGATGGAATTATTCCAGCTCTTTTGGAGCCAGAACTGCTCAAGGAACACCTCTCCTCCTCTTTCAATCTCGTGTTCAAGTTCAACTGCCTCGTCTCCCTCTACTTCCATAGCAACCTCAACACCACCATGTTCGAACTCTATCTCGGTCCCCATTGTCCAGCCATTTCCAAAGTTATATCCTAAATTTATGACCACATGCGGGAGATCCGCCCTTCCATAACCAGGCGCATTCTTATACCTGTCCGCAAACATGTACCTGTATGGACTATCGCTATAGTAATTCCTGGAATACACAGCTTCACCATAACCACCAATGGTTAGTCTTGGAGCGTTTGTTTCGCTCTCTGCCATAGTGCTCTTATCCGGCTGACAAGACTTGTTATCAACATTTTCGGCGAGCACTGAAGTGGCAGAAAGAAACAGTAACAATATTATCTCAATTATGCTCTTTTTCATTTGTCCAGTATTTTACGCTGCAAAATTATAGTCAGATAAAAAAGGGGGCAATCACTATTTTTGATTAGAAGCAGTCACATTTTTGATCTCATCCAAAACAATGAAAAAGCCGAATTCCGAATGTGAGTCATTATATAGGAATACCTATAAAAAGCGAAGTCCTGCCTGGAAAATACCAACTTTTGAGTATGTTTTTCATTGCAAACCATATCTATCTTTGCAATCGTAAAACTAGGACCAGATGAAATTATCAGAGCTAAATACAGGAGAAAAAGGTGTCATTGTAAAAGTCAAGGGACACGGTGCATTCCGTAAAAGGCTCATTGAAATGGGATTCATTACAGGAAAGAAAGTGAGAGTTGTTCTCAACGCCCCACTTATGGATCCTATCGAATACGAGATTTTGGGATACAAATTGTCTCTTAGAAGAGAAGAGGCTAACCAGATAGAGATTATCAGCGAGGCAGAGGCAAAGGAAGAAATCAAAAACCGCCCTGACCTCTCTGCGATCGTTCCAGAAGACTGTTCTGAAGAAGAGCAGCTCGAAGAGCAGATGAGAAGGCTTGCCGAAGAGCGAAAGCAGGTTATCAGAGTTGCCCTTGTCGGTAATCCTAACTGCGGAAAAACATCCCTATTCAATGTCGCATCCGGAAGTCATGAGCATGTAGGAAACTATTCAGGAGTAACAGTTGATGCAAAAGAAGGAACACTTGAGCATAACGGATATAAGATTGTTCTAGTTGACCTTCCAGGAACATATTCCCTTTCTGCATATAGTCCGGAGGAACTCTATGTCAGAAAGAACCTCATTGAAAACACACCCGATATTGTAATCAATGTCGTTGATGCATCAAACCTCGAAAGGAACCTTTACCTGACAACTCAGGTAATTGACATGAACCTGCGAGTCGTGATGGCTCTCAACATGTATGACGAGCTTCAGGCTAAAGGAGACCACCTCGACACCAAGCAGCTTGGCTGGCTCTTGGGTATCCCTGTCTGCCCGACAATCAGTAGAACCGGAGAAGGCATTGACAACCTGCTGGATACTGTCATCACTCTGTATACACATTCGGACCCGAAGATCGCAAGACATATCCACATCAACCATGGCGTTGAACTTGAAAAGAGCATCAACTCCATCAGAAACCTTGTCTGGGAAGATGAGCAGTTGAGATCAAGATACTCAACAAGATATCTTGCAATCAAGTACCTTGAGAATGACTCCGACATTGAAAAGCTCATTGAGACCGCAAAGAACAGGGATGAGATTATTTCAGCAAGAGTTGAAGAGCAGAAGAGAATAAAGGATATTCTTCACTCCAATACAGAGTCTGCAATTGTTGATGCGAAGTACGCTTTTATCCAGGGTGCACTTACCGAGACATACAAGCCAAACACATCAACCAGAAAAAGAAACACCCTCACTGATAAGATTGACCAGATCGTCACCAACAAGTGGCTCGCTTTCCCAATCTTTATCCTCATGCTTTACTTTATCTTCCAGGCAACGTTCACACTCGGCAACTACCCGATGGCATGGATTGACTGGATCGTATCGCAGTTTGGTAGTATCGTCGCATCATTGATGAAGGACGGATGGCTGAAGGATCTTATCGTTGACGGATGTATAGCAGGAGTCGGAAGCGTTCTTGTATTCCTTCCAAACATCCTTATACTATACTTCTTCATCTCCTTGATGGAAGACTCAGGATATATGTCCAGAGCAGCATTCATTGTTGACAAGCTGATGCACAAAATCGGCCTTCATGGAAAGTCATTCATACCGATGGTTATGGGATTCGGATGCAATGTACCAGCAATTATGGCAACTAGAAGTATCGAAAACCATAAGAGCAGACTGATTACCATCGCAATCATTCCGTTCATGTCATGTGCTGGAAGACTGCCTATATTCGTCCTTCTTGCCGGGGCATTCTTCCCTCACAACTCCGCTCTTGCACTGCTAGGCATATACCTTATCGGTATTGTCCTTGCACTGATTTCAGCTGTTGTTCTCAGTAAGTTTGTCAAGGATGACGACCTTCCATTTGTAATGGAACTCCCACCATACCGTATCCCTACTGGAAAGGCAATCTGGAGACATACCTGGGAGAAGGGAAAACAGTACCTTCAGAAGATGGCTACAACAATTCTTATAGGATCTGTTATCATCTGGTTCCTTGGATACTTCCCTCGTGACCAAAGATTGAATGTGGCTCAAGCTAATTATCTGGAAACAATTGACAAGATCGAAGCACACAATACACTTCATGATACTGATGAGACTCTCATTGCAGAGCTCAGCAAGGAAAAGAGCATGTGGGCTGACAGCATCAATTACTACTACCCTATCCAGCAGGAGAACTCCTTCATCGGAATGCTAGGAAAGACAGTAGACCCTGCCCTCCAGCCTCTTGGATTCAACTGGAAGATGGATATCGGTCTTCTTACCGGTGTTGTAGCTAAGGAACTTGTTGTAAGTACACTTGGAGTAATGTACTCTCAGGGGGCTGAAGCGACCGAAGGTGACATTGATTCAATGGCATCTGATACACAACTTCAATCAGCCCTTATTAGTGATATCAGCAAGCCTGCGGCTTTAGCATATATGATTTTCATTCTTCTATATTTCCCTTGCATCGCAACCTTTGTTGCAATTAAGAATGAAACAGGAAAATGGAAATGGGCGATTGCCTGCTGTGCCTACACAATGATTATCGCTTGGATTATAGCATTTATCGGATTCAGAATCGGCACATTGCTGATGTAGTTTCTGGTCCATATCAGGACAAACTAATAGGATGCAAATACTGGAAATATCTAGCGTTTGCATCCTATTCTTTATTTTCTTATTTTCTATTCTCAAAGAATTTCATTGCCTGGCTCACCAGATCATAAAATACTTCCTCATGGAATCCTTGACTCATTTCTGAACCAAGATGTACATAACCTACATTTGGTCTATAGTTCTTTGCCATCAATATCAAGGATACAGGAGTGCTATAATTAGTCCCGAAAAACCTCTTCGGATACCAGACATGACTTTTGTTAGCTATAAAGTCGTTAATAACAGACTTTACGAATCCTACATCTTCAGACTCGTCATTTGAAGCAATTTTGACATCAGCAAACTTACCATCCTCAGATATCACAAAGTCTATTCTTAGGTCAAAGCTATAGATCTTGTCTTTGGACATAGATTCTATAAGTTTCTTTGACAACATCCTTGGGAACTCAATATGATCTCCACCAGAAAAGCTTGGTGGCGCAAAATGATTATGCCCTTCAGTAACATCAGGATGCTCTGGTTTTTTAGAATAGAAAGCATCAAAATCAATTGCCTTAGTAGTATATGATTTAGCTGTCTGATAGAAATACAGGTGCATAGTATTTTCGAACGCAGCCATTGGATTCTCCTGAGCATAAAGCAACATAGAAGAGAATGCGAGAATAATTAGTGCGAAAAATCTTTTCATGTCAGAAATTGTTGATTTATAGCCAACTATTACAAATAGATAATCATGTGCTAATTACTGAATATTTATTCAATCAGCTCATAAGTGCTATATTCATCATACCTTGACATCCATGTTTCATCGGGTCCATAATAGCAGTAATGAGTAACATAGCTGGTCTTATCAGAATGAAGAAGTTCCGACTCTATCTTTGTCGTAGGCGTATCGTATGAATAATTGATTTCGGTATACTCATACCCAGAATATGTCCACTTTGTACTCTTAACAGTTTTGCCTGATTGATTCTTAACCATAGAGAGCGTTGGACGACGATATTCTTTATCTTCATAAAAGATAGTTTCTTTGGATTCCAGATCCCATTTTCCGTTAAAGAAATGGTAACCTTCCTTTATAAGTTGCTTATCAGAATAAGTATTCACTACTCTGGTCTTTCTGTTCAGTTCATATTCGATCTTATCCTCAGTCACATTTATCCCGTCATATGTGTAGTCAATATGATAGGACTCTTTCTTTCCAGAATAGTCGTACTTACTATCGAAGGAAATGATTCTTGTCTTTGTAGCATCTGAATACTTTGTCTCTTCTGTCTGATAGAGGATATACCCATCTGAACTATAGGAATAATAATTCAGAACATCTTCCGATACTCCTTTTATAAGAATGATCTTTCCAGAAGTTTTCCCTGCGTAAGTAACATAAGTAGTATCAGCCGCATCAGAATAAGCATAAGTATATCCATAGTACTTGGTACCTTGCATGGTTCTCTGCTGACGAGAGACAAGACGAAGATTCGAACCATCATCTATCTTTTTTGAGTCATCCTTCTCACATGAGGCCAGCATGACCGCAGCAAAAAGGATTACCAATAATTTATATATCTTCATGAATGAGAAAGTTTTGCAGATAAATATACATAAAAATGATGGGTATATAACAAAAAAAAGCATCGAGAAATTCTCGATGCTTGGTGCGGATGGCGAGACTCG
Source organism: Bacteroidales bacterium (assembly GCA_024402125.1). GTDB lineage: Bacteria > Bacteroidota > Bacteroidia > Bacteroidales > UBA932 > Cryptobacteroides. The sequence goes on along the minus strand of JAKSJT010000008.1, from coordinate 4,987 downwards.
AACTCGCACAGGCTTACGCCCACTACCCCCTCAAAGTAGCGTGTCTACCATTTCACCACATCCGCAGTTTGGAACGCTACAGAACATTGCTGTTCGTGTTTCGGGATTGCAAAGATACATCACTTTTGTAACTATCCAAAACTTTTTTCAATTTTTTTTAAAAATTATTGCAATTTCTCCCAATATATGGTCTCAGACAAGCCCATTAGTGATCCCTTAACACTAAGTCTGCCATCTTCTTCGAATTTCACTTTAGCATTTGCCTTGATTCCCATAGTAGGATCGTAGACCTTGGTATTACCCCAAGTTTTCGATGATGCATCATACTTAAGGCCCTTAATAAGAACGATCTGATCACATGGAACACTACGAAGAGATTTGTCAGGATTCTTAGTGTCCAATCTCTTAGATCCGTTCTTCTCCTTATCGTTCTTTACCCAGATAACTGTTGCAGTATAAGTTCCATCAGAAGCTTTTGTCACTTTCACCTTGCTGTCATCACCTGATCGAACAACATAATAAGTACCTAATATATTATCTCCTTTAGAATTTAATGTTGCTGCTTTCGACTGAGCGAACATGTTGAAGCATGCCATCATGGCTGCAATCATAATTACTATAACTTTTTTCATGATTTTGGGTTTTTAATCATCTAATAACAAATAAAGTACCAAACATCACACTTGCAAAAAACAGAAATAAGAATTACCTTTGCACGCTTTCCACGAGATGGAAGTTTATGTATTTATTATTAACAATTTAAAACAGATTCACAATGGCTGTTAAAATTAGACTCCAGCGCCACGGTAAGAAGAATTTCGCATTCTTCCACATTGTAGTGGCTGACGCTCGCGCTCCACGCGATGGTCGTTACATTGAGCAGATTGGCTCTTACAACCCTAACACAAACCCTGCTACTATCGTTCTTAACGAGGATAGAGCTCTTGCATGGGTAAAGGTTGGTGCAGAACCTACACTTGTTGCTCGTCGTATTCTCTCTTATAAGGGTGTTCTTCTTCGTCACCACCTTGATGGCGGTGTTGCTAAGGGAGCTCTTACACAGGAGCAGGCTGACGCTAAGTTCGCTGCTTGGAAGGCAGAGAAGGACGCAAAGGTAGAGGCTAAGAAGGCTGGTCTCTCTAAGGAGGCTGCTGACAAGGCTGCTGCTGCAGCTGCTGCAGAGGCAAAGGTAAATCAGGAGAGAGCTGAGGCTATCGCTAAGAAGAAGGCTGAGGCTGAAGCTGCAAAGGCTGCTGAAGAGGCTGCAAAGGCTGCTGAGGCTGCTGAGGCAACTGCTGAGAATACTGAGGCCTAAACATGTCCGAAGCAAACAACATAAATTTGCTTCAGATAGCCCAGGTATTGAAATCCAACGGTACCGATGGCGAGCTCGTTATGAGCTTTCGTGACATCGCACCCGACGAAATCGACATTAAGGAACCGGTGTTCATCTATTTTGATGGACTTCCGGTTCCGTTTTTTATTGAATCTCTCGTAAAGAGAGGAACAAACAAAGCCCTGGTTCATCTGACAGGCATCCATAATCTCAAGGATGCTGAAGAAGTCGTATCACAAGCTGTATACGCAAACGAAGATCTCTTTGAAGACGAAGACGACGGTTTCGATTACGACGAACTCATTGGTTGGACAATGAAGAATGAAGACGGTGAGGTCGTAGGTACAATCTCAGACTTTGAAGACATTCCAGGCAACCCATGTGTCTATGTAGACACAAAAAATAACGTCCAGGCGATGGTGCCTCTTCATGAGGATCTCATCCTAGACGTTAATTATGACGATGAAGAGATTACTCTTCATATTCCTGACGGTCTGCTAGACGCTTAGTTCTCTTTTTTATTATCAATAAGGTCAGAGACCTTATTGACTACCATTTCTGGTGTAATATTACCCATACATCTGAAGTCACCGAACTTGCACTTGCCCTCTCCGTATGATGAGCAAGGTCGACATGGCATGTCCAGCTGAAGATAGTTCTTATCCCAATCCGCACCATATGCAGAATATCCGGTAGATGGATGTGTTCCTCCCCATATACATACAAATGGAGCATGAGTAAGAGAGGCCATATGCATTGTAGCGGAGTCCATGGTGACCAGAGCATCCAGATTGGATATAAGAGCGGTCTCTCCGTTAAAGTCGGTTCTTCCGAAGACGGATTCGACATTAGGATAAAGATCCATCATCTGGTCGCAGAAAGTCTTCTCCTTTCCAGGGCCTGAAAAGATAAACACTTTATCATATCTCTTTGAAAGCAGTCTTATGACCTCAGCTGTCGAGTCAAGCGGATATATCTTCTTCTCTTTTCTGGAGAATGGAGCAACTCCAATCCAAACGCCTTCCTTCTTACCGAAACAAGCAGGAAGAGGCTTCACAACCCTCTTAACAGTAGGTTCCGGCACAGCGAAGCCCAATTTTGCAAACACATCGCAGAATCTCAGAACATTGTTTCTAAGAGGAGTGAGATCTTTCTTCCAGCTTCTTTTCACTCTCCACTTGCCATATGTCATCTGATCATAAGCTGCGACCTTGCATTTTGAACTGCGAAGGGACATTCTCACAAAAGTGGTTCTAAGGTTGTTCTGAATATCCGCAACATAACCGAACTCCATGGCTTTGGCATTTGCTGTGAACTCCTTAAGTTCCGCAAAAGTTGCCTTGTCAGGAAGGAATATAAACTCAAGATCTGGAATACCTTCAAAGAAACCCGCAAGTCTCTTACGGGTTCCAACTGTAATCTCCAGATCAGGATATGTTTCTCTAAGAGCCTTGACGGCATGGACTGTCATTGCGACATCTCCAATTGCCGAAAGTCTTAGAATAAGAATCTTATTTCTTGACATAAAGAACAGGGTTCAAAGATGGATCGTTATACATTTTCATCTGCTTGTATACCTTCATCTTCTTTCTTCCAGCCTCAATATCCTCAAGAAGCTCTGTAATACCTGTTGTAAGATCAACTCTCTGCTCTAGGAGTACAGCAAGCTTTGCAGAACACTTAGCAAGATGATCCTCAGAAGCATCCTTTCTTTCAACCTGCTCCTTCATATGCCAGATCTTAAGAGCAAGGATTGAGAGTCTGTCCACAGCCCATGCTGGAGTCTCAGTGTTAACCTTAGCATCTGCTGCAGGTGTGATATCCTTATACTTGTCGAGGAAATAAGAATCGATATACTCAACCATATCTGTTCTTTCCTGATTAGAACGGTCAATCCATCTCTTGATATCAAGAGCCTGCTTAGGATCAATCTGAGGATCTCTGATCACATCCTCAAGATGCCACTGTACGGCATCAATCCAACACTTCTTATAGAGAAGGAATTCAAGTGTGCCTGGCTCAAATGGGTCATTGCACTCCTTGTAAATATCATCAAATTTATGATAGTCTGCTACTACCTTATCAAAAAGGTCATTAAACTCTACTGGTTTCATACTTGAATATTTGAACGCCCTAAGGGCAATGTGATTAGTTCTTCTAAATTAATTAAAACTCTACTGTCGCAACAAATGTTGCTGGACCTGTAAGCCATACATCTTCAAAAACTGGACCTTCAGGGCCATCCCCTGGAACAAAGTCAACAGCAAGTCTATCTTTCTTTGCAAGTGCATCATACTTGAATCTTCCATCCTCAAGTTCCTGAGCCGGAACACCATTAAGGAACGAAGCGATACACATGGCAACAGTACCAGTTCCACAAGCATATGTCTCAGCCTCGACACCCTTCTCGAATGTTCTTACTGCAATGACTCCTTCCTCCTTTTCCTCGGTGAAGTTTGCATTCACTCCCTCCGGAGCAAATCTCTCCTGCCAACGGATCTTTGCACCCTCAACATTAACATCAAGGTTCTCAATATCCTTAACGAAAGTCACGTAGTGTCTTGCTCCTGTATTGATGAAATACTCTGTAACAACACCCTCAGATGCTGTGAGAGGGTTGATATCATCAACATCAATCATCTTAAGACGAACAGTCTTACATTTTCCTTCTGCTGCAAGAATCTCCGCCTTGTGCTCTCCGTCTGGAGCAGTGAAGTTGAAGCTTGTGATACCAAGGTCAGCAGCAAAAGCAACTATACATCTTCCGCCGTTGCCGCACATCATACCTCCGGTTCCGTCAGAGTTAAAATACTCCATTGTGAAGTCGTGTCCCTCCTCACCTTTGCCAAGCAGCATAAGACCGTCTGCTCCGATGCCATAGCGTCTATCGCACATATATGCGATATCACTTGGCGATAATTTTACACTTCCGTCACGATTGTCTGCAATCAGGAAATCGTTTCCTGCACCTTGATACTTATAGAATTTCATCTTGAATGATTGTTTTCGATTATGAATAAAGACCTCCGTTAATTGATATTACCTGTCCGGTAATATAGGCTGCTTCTTTCGATGCAAGGAACGCAACCAGTGCAGCCACTTCCTCCGGTTCACCAAATCTCTTTGCTGGGATAGTCTTCTTTAGTTCAGCTTCATCAAGACCTTCGACCATATCTGTTCTGATAAAGCCTGGAGCAATGGCGTTGACTGTGATCTTTCTTGCTGCCACTTCCTGGGCAAGAGCCTTGGTCGCAGCAATCATTCCGCCCTTTGCAGCTGAATAGTTTGTCTGACCTGGAAGACCCTTAAGACCCGACAGTGAGGCCATGTTGATGATTCTGCCATTCTTATGAAGAGCCATAGACTGAAGGACAGCATGAGTCACATTAAAGAAGCTGTTAAGATTTGTAGAAAGCACCTTGTACCAGTCATTATCCTCCATCCAAAGAAGAAGATTGTCCTTTCTGATACCGGCATTGTTGACAAGGACCTCAACATACTCGGAAGGATTGGCATCCTGCCAAGCCTTGATAGCATCTCTGGTAGCATCAGGGTCACTTACATCGAACTTCATAAGCTCTCCAGTAGAACCTGCTTCCTGGACAAGAGACAAAGTCTCCTGCGCAGCAATGACATTTGACACATAGTTGA
>JAKSJT010000079.1 GCA_024402125.1 Bacteroidales bacterium | reverse complement strand
ATCACAAAGGAAACAGGCTCTGATGTCGCTAATGCCCTTAAGAAGATAAAGGACCGAAAGAAGATGCGCTCGATGATTCCGAGAATGCCGGAGCTGTACTCAAGTATGGTTTCCGATCCTGGAATCCGCTCCAATATCGCTAAGGCAGTCAGGATTATTCTGAGTAATGTCCTAAGTGGAAAAGCAACGCTATTCCACTGTACTGTCGGAAAGGATAGGGCAGGCCTCGTTGCTGCAACTGTTCTTCATATCCTTGGAAGAAGCGATGAGGAGATTCTAAAGGACTATCTCAAGACTAATAAGAGTGTCCATTCTCAGTCTAACAAATACTTCTTTCTGGTGTCTGTCTTTAGACTGGATCCCGTTTCAGCATCGCTTGTCAGGAAGGCTTTGACGGCTTCGTAAAGGACGGCCTTGGAATAGACCTTGACAAGGAGTTCCCGACTATTGGCTAGAATTCTTCTTCCAGTGAGAGTTTGACAACCCTAGGAGGAACATTTTGAAGAATCTGGACTTCGGACCTTTGTCTGAGGTCCTTTTCTTTTCTGTCCCTTCTTTCCTGGCGCTTTTTCTCAATCTGCTCTTTCCTTTCCTTCCGGTAGCTCTCCCAGGATGCCTTGTTACTATGAAGAGCCTCTATGACCTTATCCATCCTTGCCTCGAAAGAAGAACTTTTCAGTTCGCACTCCCAGATAACTATGACATTCCAGTGAAGGGCCTCAAGTCTGGAATAGTCTATAGTGTCCCTTTCTCTATTTCGAAGGATCTTACTCTCCCAGAACTCGACATTGGTCTTAGGAAGTACATAGTACTTACATCCTTTGTGACCATGCCAGAAGCATCCGTTTACAAAGATTGCTGTGCGGTATTTAGGAAGAACAATGTCAGGACTTCCTGGAAGCTTTTTGACATTGAGCCTGAACCTGTAGCCCCGACTGAACAGCTCACGCCTAACCTTAACCTCCGGCTTTGTGCTCTTGGACCGGATTCGGGACATGAAGTGATGTCTTTGCTCAGGTGTCAGTTTGTCTCCCATGATGATATTAAACTCTGTTAGAGGATTGCTTCTATCTTTGGCAGAATATCCATATCCGCAGGCAGCCACTTTACGCTGTACAGATCTTCTTTGGTGAGCCACTTGGCATCCTCGTGCTCATTGAGGGACAGTTTCCCGGATATCACCTCGCATAGGAAGCACTGCATCGAAAGGTGGAAGGTAGGGTAGTCATACTCTATAGTATGAAGAAGATCCCCAACTGATACCTCAGTTGAGAGCTCCTCGTGTATTTCTCTTATAAGAGCAGACTGTGGGGTTTCTCCTGCTTCCAGCTTGCCTCCGGGGAACTCCCACCAGCCACGCCAGTCTCCGTAACCTCTCTGCGTTGCGAACACTTTTGAATCCTTGACAATAATAGCTGCGACTACATTTACTGTTTTCATACCCAAAAATAGTGATAAATGATTTTTAGTGAGGCATTTTTATGTTCTTTTTGCTATTTTTGGATTCGTTAGTAGAATCATAATTTCCCAAAACACATGAAACTCAAGTTTTTATTATTTGCAGCTATGGCTCTTGTTCTATCTAGCTGCGCATCTAAAGCACCCATAGAATTCGCTTACAGTCCGGTTCCTGCTGAGTACAAGGTCCCATGCGATAAGATTGGAACACTCGAGAAAGTGGAGTACACTGCAACTGATATCGAAGGAGAAGTAGCTGAGAAGTCAGCATATGTGTACCTTCCATACAACTACACTCCATCAAAGAAGTATGAGATTATCTACATCATGCACGGAGCACAGGCTAACAACACCTTCTATCTCGGAACTCAGGATGACCCTAAGGAGATGAAGCATATGTTCGATCATATGATAGCATCTGGTGATATTCCACCTGTGATTCTAGTGATGCCAACAATCTTTGTAGACGACAAGCCTAGAGGTATGGGATATGTTGACCATTTCCAGAAGGAACTCGGTGAGACTCTCATTCCACTTGTTGAGGGAAAGTACTCTACATATGCAAAGAGTACAGCAGACAAGGACCTTATTGCATCTAGAGACCACAGATACTTTACAGGATTCTCAATGGGGGGAGCAACAACATGGAGCGTGTTTGTTCAGAATATGAGATACTTCAGAACATTTATGCCATGTAGCGGTCACTATATGAGCCTTACCGTTGAGTCCGGAAGACCAACTTCAGAGGATATGGCATCAGCTCTTGCTGCCGCTGTTTTTTCTCAGGGAATGAATCCAGGTGACTTCTTCGTGTTCTCAATGACAGGAACAGGGGATATGGCTGCTGCTAATCTTGGTCCTCAGATTGATGCCATGAAGGCTAACCCTGTATTTAATTTCGGTCTTGATCTTAAGGAGAACAATCTTTTCTATCACTGCATTGACGGAGGAGAGCATAATGCAGAGTATTTCGCGAACTATCTTCACAGCATGCTTCCATATATACTTCAATTAGATATACTAGAACATAATATAAGAGGAGCCCTTCACACTTTAAGCTTGTGGAGGACTCCTTTTTCTAATTAATAGTTTCTAAGGTTAATTGTATCTCAACTTCTACCAGAGGATTCGTCTTACGACCTCGTATCCTTGCTCACCCCAGTGGTTGACTGCGCGGTAGAGAACGTTTTCAACCTGATAGTAGTGCATTCCATTGATGTGGACTAGCTTGTAGTCGAATGGGATGAATGGAATCACAGCTCCGATAGGTGCTTCAACTACCTTGTAGAGGCCGTTTCCCTTGCGGCGATAGAATACTCCGAAGTCATCAAAGTAGTAGTCCTTGTTCCCAATGCGTGTGTACCAGAGATCTCTGTAGTCGAGAGCTACTGTAACTCCGACAGGAGGACGGCAGGTTACGTAACGGTTTCCGATCATTCTGTAGTAGGTGTTACCTACGTAGTAGTAGCGAAGACCAGCGTGTGTAACTACATTGTAGTTCTTAAGCATTGGAACTGTATTGCCATAGTGGTATTGAGTTCCGGCTGTGCCTCTTCTTCCGCTGCGAACACCGTTGTCGATTGTAAAACCGTGGTTGTTAGGGCGGTTCTTTGGAGCCTCAGCCTTGTGCATCTGAACTGGTGCCTGTGGCTTTGGTGCTACAACCTCTCTTTGTGTATGCTGGTTATTCTGGTTAGCGCGAGATGGTGTCTGAGGATTGACAGCCTGTGGCTGAACTTTGTTATCGTTAGCACCTCTTCTGCCAGCTGCAGTAGCTGCAGTATTACCCCCGCGATTATCCTTTGCCTGTGCAGCTGTTGTTCTGCCCTGGGTAGAAACTCTCTGCTGTGCTCCAGCGTTAACCTGGATCATGAGCATTGCTGCCATTGTGATGATAAATACTCGTCTCATAGTGCTAAAAAATTTAATTGTTAATTTTTGCCTCTTTACTCTATTGACGAAATACCGGCAGAAATGTTAATGAAAAAATGAGATTTTTTTTGTTTTGGGTCCAAAAATGTGATTCTGACCGTATATGATGCGTATAAATTATACTTTTGATTATATTTGAAGAGCAAGAGAACATAAAATATGGGATACACATCAAGACATCTCGTTCCAGGCGAGGAAATCATCTATACAGGAAAGGTAAGTCCTGCTATTTTCATATCTCCAGTACTTCTTCTGATCGTTGGATTAGTGGCAGTGGGTAGAGGAATAACTCTTCCACTTGAGAATGAAGCGGATATAGAGCTTCTGATGCTAGCAGGTGCTGTCTGTCTTCTGTTTGGATTCATTTCATTGATCGGAAAGATCTTCACGGCACTCTTTACAGAGTTTACCATAACAAACAAGAGATGTATCCTTAAGAAAGGATTCATCGCGATAGTGGTATCTGATATAGCACTGGATAAGTGCGAGGGAATGGTCTTTAACCAGAGCCTTATAGGTAGAATGTTCGGTTACGGACGTATCGGTGCTACTACCGGTGGCAACACCCAGACATTCGGAGGACTTGCAAGACCATTTGATTTCAGAAATCAGCTCTTTGTCGCTATGGAGGAGGCAAAGTCCAAGATGTACTCCAGACCTTAAATAATTCCGGGAAATAGAATCAGGATGGCGCATACGAACAGTATGATCGCCATAATTGTGTTTACTGCTTTCTTGTACTTTGAGAATAGAGGCTTTAGCCATGAACCGGCAAGAAGCCAGATAAGATTGGCTCCTGGTCCTGCGATAAGAAGCCATCCTGCTACTATGAAAAGGTCATACAGCTTGTCAGAGTAGGGAAGAACGAATGTCGAGTAAGCAGTCAGCTCGAACAGGATCATCTTCGCATTAGTCATCTGGACAATCATACCGGAGAAAAACGAACAAGAAGCCTCTTCACTGCTTCTACCTGTTCCTCCGTTGTAGATCTTCCATGCAAGGTACACAAGGTATGCTCCACCTATGTATCTGAGGTATCCCACATAGTCTCCGAATGCAAGTCCGATATAGTGTACTGCAATGCAGCAGATGATTGCATCTATGGAGAATCCGGTCAATAGACCAAGCCACATCTTCAGTGACTTCTTCCTACCAAAGTTAAGGGCACAGGATAGCGAATAGATATTCGCAGGTCCTGGGGAATAACCTACAATTAGGATTGATAGAAGAAGAGATGGAAGAAGGGAGACTGGCATATACTCTATTCGGATTTACGGTAGTCGGTTGGGGTTAGACCTTCATGGCGAAGGAAGAATCTGTAGAAGCTCAGCTGGCTGGAGAAGCCTAGTTCATCGGAAATCTGCTTCACGGACTTGCTCGTGTACTTGATAAGGTTCTTCGCCTCCATAAGAATGTAGGAGTCAAGTATCTCCGCTGCAGTCTTTCCGCAGAATGCCTTTATGGTCGTGGACAGATGCTTCGCTGTAATGTTCAGCTGGTCGGCATAGAAACTTAGTTCATGGTGCTTGTTATGATAAGTGTTCACCGCCTTTATGAAACTGTCGTATATTGTCGACTTGTCCCTGTTTCTTGTTGTCGGCATGATGGCAGGAGAGAGCTCCTTCCATGCGAACATCGACTCGGTGTAGAGGGATCTCAGGATATTGCAGAGACTGTCCTCAAGGTTCGGATGGTCAAGCTGTGCCAGAGACTGAAGGATAGCTCTATATGCTATGATAAGGTCCTTGTATTTTCCTGTGGCCTTGACCATACGGTACTTGAAAAGAAGGGAAGCGTACTGCCTGTTAAGGTTGAGCTTGTCCAGTATCCTGTTGGAGATAGCCATCACATGAAGGTGAAGGTTACTCTTGTTGCTCTCTTCTTTTCTTAGGGAAATGATGTCGCCTGGAACACTTACAAAGAATGTGTCAGGTTCTGCCAGGTAGTCAACAAGGTCAATTGTCAGGACAAGGCTACCCTTAGAGCAGAACATGGTGATGATTCCGTCGAACTTGATAGGATACGCAATAGTGAACGGACTGTTCTTTGAAATGTAAACGTCCGCTACCAGAAAGTCCTCACCAATCTTATGGATTGGTGCATTCGGGAAATTCTTCTCGAAGAAAGATAAGTCTGATGTCTCCATTAAGTACGCCGGGGAAACTTCGCTTTATACAAAAGTTCGTTTGCTTTGCAAAAATAGCAAAAAAGATGAAAATCGGAATAATTTTATAACTCCGTTGGAGCAAATACTTCCGCTAACTATATGTTTTCCTTTTAATTGTGACTATATTTGTTTGGAATAGTTATGTAGGAACGATGGTACAAAGAATAACCGGACATACAGAATTGATAGGTCTTATTGCCAATCCTATCAGGACCAGCAAGTCTCCTATGATGCATAATACTGCCTTTGAGGCATTGGGACTTGACTACGTCTATCTTGTTTTTGAAGTTGACAATTCTACTCTTGAAGATACAGTGAAGGGTCTTCGTGCCATGAAGGTGCGAGGCTTCAATGTGTCTATGCCAAATAAAGGACCTGTCATTCAGTATCTTGATGAGATCACTCCTTCGGCCCAGCTCTGCCAGGCAGTCAATACCGTTGTCAATGATAACGGTAAACTTATAGGAACCAATACCGACGGACTTGGTTTCATGCAGGCATGTCAGGACCTGTCCATGGACATTATCGGAAAGAAGATCACAGTCCTGGGTGCAGGTGGAGCAGCAACAGCTGTCTGCATGCAGGCGGCTCTTGACGGGGTAGCGGAGATATCCATATTCAACAGCAATGACAAGTTCTTCAGCGCAGCAGAAAGCAATGCTGACAGAATCAATGAGAAGACTTCTTGCAAGGCAAAAGCCTTCTTCCTTGAAGATACAGACAGGCTCAGATCTGAGATAGAGTCTTCAGCTATGCTTGTCAATGCGACAGGCTGCGGATTCGGAGTACCGAAGGGACCATGCCTTATTCCGGACAAGTCGTTCCTAAGAGAAGATCTTATGGTCTTTGATGTGGTGTATTCTCCTGAGGAGACTGCACTTCTTTCAATGGCTAAGGAGGTTGGCTGCAAGTGCTCCAACGGTATCCCGATGATGCTTCGTCAGGGTGCTGCGGCGTTTAAGTTATGGACAGGAAAGGATATGCCGCTTGATGCAGTTCAGGCAGCCCTTGCAGAAATCTCTAATAAGTGATATGATCAAACGTCTTAAATGGTTGGATGAGAACCTGGAGGAGATACTGATGTCTGTCCTTCTTATCGGTATCTCTGTGCTTGTTATCGGACAGGTAGTCGCAAGATACCTTTTCAACAGCTCCTTGTCATGGTCTGATGAGCTTGCGAGGTATTTCCTTGTGTGGTCGACATTCCTGTCAGTGAGCTACTGCGTCAAAAAGCGAATCTCAATCAAGATCGACCAGTTCCAGAATGCGATGCCAAAGGGATCAATTCCATGGATCAAGATGATCCGTCACACGATTGTGTTCGTGTTCTGCATTCTGATGATTCCGTATGCGTGGGAGTATGTAAGGCAGGCAGCTTTCAACGGCTCTACTTCACCGGCTCTTAAGCTTCCGATGTACTATATCCAGTCAGCTCCGCTTGTTGGACTTCTGCTTCTTACAGTCAGAGTTGCGCAGGCGTGGGTTCGAGAGTACAAGCTCTCCCGTAAGTACATGCTTGAGTCACTTAAGCATCCTCTAAGGGAAGACTATAACAAAAATAAAGAAGGGGAGGAATAGAAGGCTATGACACTACTAATGGTAATCGTTCTTGTGATCCTTCTCTGCCTTGCAGTTCCTATCGGACTCTCGGTAGCGATATCATCACTTCTTCCATCCCTGATGTCTGATTCATTCACATTCTCTGGAGTGTTCATCCTGCGGTCAATGCTCGGTGGAGTCAATCAGACAACCCTTCTGGCAATTCCTCTGTTTGTCCTTTCCGGAATTATCATGGCAAGAGGAAGCGTGTCAAAGAAACTCTTTGAGGTCTTTGCATACTTTATCGGAAAAAGAACAGCAGGTATTCCATGTGCTGTGATTATCACATGCCTTTTCTTTGCTGCGATTTCCGGATCAGCCCCAGCAACTGTCGCTGCAGTTGGTTCGATGACTATACCGTTCATGCTTGAGATGGGTTATGACAAGAAGTTCTCTGTAGCTCTTGTTGCCGTGTCCGGAGGACTTGGTGTAATTATCCCGCCTTCAATTCCGTTTATCCTGTATGCACAGGCATCAGGAAGCTCGGTATCGGATCTTTTCCTTGCCGGTATTATCCCAGGCTTTTTGATTGCATTTATCCTGATGGGATACTCGTATCTGTACTGCAAGTCAAATGGAGAGGACAAGAAAGCCATTGCGAGCGTAGTTGACACCCTTCATCAGAAGAGCTTTGTAAAGGTCCTTGGAGAGTCAGTATGGGCTCTTCTTACTCCTTTTATCATCCTTGGCTGCATCTACTCCGGAATCACTTCTCCAACTGAAGCTGCTGCCATCGCAGTGTTCTACTCCCTTGTTATATCAATGTTTGTGTACAAGACCCTCAAGGTATCAGACCTTTGGGATATCTTTGTCACAGCGGCCAAGACATATGGACCGATTCTGTTTATCCTGGCAGCGTCTGTTGCCTTCTCCAGAATCCTCACTCTTCTGCAGGTTCAGGAAGCAGTTACCACATGGATCAGCAATGACTTCACCAATAAGACAATCATCCTTCTTGTATTCAATGTGATTGTACTTCTTGTCGGTATGGTGATGGATACCACACCTGCTATTATGATCCTTACTCCAATCCTTCTTCCTACAGCGATGATATTCGGAGTGGATCCTGTGCACTTTGGTATTATCATGGTAGTGAACCTTGCTATCGGATTTGTGACACCACCAATTGGAGTCAACCTCTTCGTGGCTTCATCATTGTCAATGATTCCGATGATGGAACTGGCAAAGAAGGCAGCTCCGATCATATTCCTTTTCCTGATTGCGCTTCTTGTTATCACATTCGTGCCGGAGCTCAGTCTTATGTTACTTTCAGAGTAGTAGTGTAGTAGTAGTCAGATGAGAAAATTTGGGTTTATATTATTGATTGCAGTGGCTGCTGTGCTTAGCGGCTGCGGGGGAAACAGTGGCATCAGGAACTACGCATGGGTGATTGCTACAGCGAGTCCAGCCAATACCGTTACCGGTATCTTCGCTGAGACTTTCGCCCAGAAGGTGAATGAGTTCTCTAATGGGGAGATGAAGGTTCAGGTGTTCCATAACTCTGTGCTTGGAGGAGATACTGAACTTATCGAGTCATGCCAGTGCGGAGATATTCCGTTTGTTGTGCAGAACACGGCTCCGGAAGTAAGCTATATGCCTAGGCTCTGCCTATTTGATCTTCCTTGCGTTTTCTCGAATCTTACCTCCCTTCATAAAGTCCTTGACAATGATGACTTCTTTGTAAAGATCAACGGCATATATGAGCACTCGGGATTCCATCTGCTTGCTATGGCGGACCAGAACTTCAGAGTCATGACATCAAACAGGAAGATCCAGTCTTTGTCCGACTTCAAGGGAATAAAGATCCGTACAATGGAGAACTCCTATCATATGGACTTCTGGTCATCTGTCGGTTCCAATCCTACACCTATGGCTTTTGCTGAGCTGTATGTAGGTCTTGAGCAGCACACTGTTGATGCGCAGGAGAACCCATATGAGGTTATCTGCTCGAACGGATTCTATGAGGTGCAGGATTATGTCATAGAGACAAACCACCTTCCTCATCTTCTTGCTCTTGTTGTGAACAAGGACTTCTACTATGGCCTAAATGACACAGAAAGGGAAGTTGTAGACAAGGCTGCATCATATGCCAGGGACTACGCCAGAAGCCAGGCTCTCGAAAGGGCTGAGTCACGTATCGCTGAGATCACCGCTTCTGGTTCGCAGATGGTACCGGTGTCTGAAGAACTTCATTCGGAGATGGTAGCTTCTTCAAAGCATCTCTATGACAAGATCAGAACAATCGTAGCTGATGATGAGCTCTTCGAGGCTTACACTTCAGCATCTTCAGTAGAGGATGGTGATGACGCTTCCAATCTGGAATAGTACCATAAATGGAAAGGCTTATCATTAACGGACTTCTTATTCTTTTCCAGCAGTTTGATTCCATATCTCTGGAAGTTGGAGTGATGCCGGAAGAGTCACAGAGGGATGTTGTATTCTGCTGCGAGGCTGCATTTACCGCCAACATAATGGAAGAGTTTGACCATGATAACATCAATGGTCATCATGTCTGTGACGGGGAGTATTTCCTTGGAAGTCCATCCAGACTCTGGTCGGATAACTCAGGTGCATTTGTCTATACTCCTAAGGAAGGTTGGATGTTTTCAGATAAACCGGAACTTGATGTCCATAGAGCTGAAGGCGTCAAAGGCGGGATGGCATTTATGCAGCACCTTATTATCCATAATGGTGAGTATCAAAACGTTCCATGGAGCCGAAAGCCTGAGGACATGTTTGTATACAGGGCTTTATGCTCATATTATGGCAGACTCTGTATTATCCAGTCTGAAGATAAGATCAGATATGATGACTTTGAGAGATCTCTTATGAAAACAGGTGTATCGGAGGCTCTTTACCTTGATATGTGCGACAGATGGAACTACGCTTGGGGAAGAAGCCAGGAAGGAGTACTCGAGTACCTTTTCAAAGAGAACAAGGAAAAGAATATTTACACAACCAACTGGATCACTTTTAGAAAGAAATAAGAATGTCCCCCAGGAAAAAGACCTGAGAGGTACCGAACAACCGAAGATACAGTCGCCATCCGGCAAGCCGGGTGACGGAAGGTGCAGT
>JAKSJT010000078.1 GCA_024402125.1 Bacteroidales bacterium | reverse complement strand
AATACCCTCTGGGGATTCTTCCAGAAGTCTGTCCGCATCTTTATTATAATCATTGACCCCATGTCCCAGGAATATGCTCATGTTTTCAGCCCTATGCACATAAATAGTATTTACTGAATCAACACCGTATTCTATCTGAGCAGACTTTATGTCATCACATAGACCTTTATATCCGATAAGAGCATTTGCATCATTGAGGCAGAACGATGCCACAAAAACCATTGTCATAAAAGCCACAGACAGACTAACAACACCCTTCTCCCAACTACGATCCCTAACGAGCGTAACCAGTGAGAATATGCTTCCTGCTATAACAATCAAAGAGGCTATCCTGACAGGCCATCCTGTAACAAACATATATGGTTCAAAATCCATCTCTGGAAGAAGACCGAATAGTTTTCCGCTCGAAGCAGCTAAAGCCACAACTCCCACAACAATGAATATCACCGTCGGAACAATCAAAGCAGCCTTCATCCATCTGTTATAAGACATCCTTGTCTGAACTAGAGCAAAAGCATAGACAATAAATGGAAGAACAGGAAGAAGGTACACAGCAAGCTTGGAGCTAAAGAGTGAAAGCATAATAAATGTACTCACAGCAGAGCAAACCCATAGTCTTTCAACGGAATCCTCAACCTTTTTCACAAAAGAAACGACAAATACTGGGACGATGAGAAGACACCATGGGGCAAGTTCATACCAGATAGCCAGCAGATAATACCAGAATGGCTGTTTATGATGGAACGCATTTACTCCCCTTTCTATTGTCTGATGGAAAAGAAGATTCTGCATATAGCTGTTCCCTCCATCAATCCATGCACACAGGAACCATGCAAGAGTTGGAACCAATATGATGAGCCAAGTCTTCCACCCAAGGTATCTTCCTATGGTTTTACCCTCCTTGCCACTTAGCAGGAAAACGGCAATTGCCAAAGGTGGCATCATCACTCCAACAGGTCCCTTTGTAAACAATGCCATGAATATCCATATAGGCATGAGCCACTTCTGAGTCTTTACATTGCCAACATTCTCGTATATCTTCCAGAATGAGAATAGTGATAGAACTATAAACATAGTCATCATCATATCCATTCTGATAAAGAAAGTCAGCGACAAGAACATCACTGATGTGAACAGCATAAATGCCAATGCTGCTCTCTGCATAGAATTGATGCTTTTCGCCTTTTCAGAGAGCATCATCCATTTGTCCATAACAACAGCTATTACAACGGCTGGTATCATAGAGAACAGCGATAGAGCAAACATGCAGTGCTTCCCGAATATAATACGACATAGGATTATGCACCAAAGGTAGAAAGGCGGCTTGTCTGCATAGGCTTCCCCAAACAGAGTAAAAGCAAAGAATTTACCTTTTTCGATAGCCTCATCCGCAATAATAAGATACCTCAACTCGTTCGCAGGGGAAAAATCCCTGAGCACCATTACTGGTATCAAGGCAAGTACCGACAAAAAGATGGCACTAAAGACGGGATGAGACTTGACGAACTTTAGCATTTCTTAGAAAGGTGAAGACCAATCCACACATTGCGGCAATAAACAGCGAAGCCAAAAGCCTGGCCCAGTATCAGCACGATATCGTGACGGAAAAGAGCATAGATGATAATCATTGCGGAACCAAGTACACTGATTAACCAGAATGACAGTGGCAAAGATGACTCTTTAGTTCTCAAAGTTACAAACCATTGCCAAACGAGTCTAAGAGCGAATATCACCTGAGCCACAGTTCCGAAAACAACAAGCCAGTTTGCCTCGGAATTAATATACTTTGCAACAAATGTAGGGATATCCTTGAAAAGATATGCTGTAGCCACAACTGGAGTCAAAACCAGCACAACTTTCAAGACAACATTAAGACTCTTCCAGTGACCTTTAAGATTAAGGTTCCAAAGATAGATGTAATATGATATCAGCTGCCCGAAAATAATGGCAAAGTCATTTCGTAAACAGCCATACAAGAACATCACCCATGATCCTATAACACTAAAAACCCAATAGATTGTCGGAGAAGATAGCTTCTTCTCCTTTTCTGACCTTATCCATTGGAACAAAATCCTCGCAGAGAAACAAAACTGTGCGAGGAATCCTATAAGTGTTATCCAGATTGGAGAAATCATTACTCAGCGTTAGTGGATGCTATTGTATAGTTGATATATCTTCTCTTCATCCATCTGTATGCAAAACAGTCAAAGAATGGGTGAAGAAGTCTATTCCAAAGGTTGAACTTTGCCTTTCCTGCTACTCGTGGGAAATGACGAACTGGCACCTGCTTGAACGATCCACCATCCTGAAGCATTACAAGTGCCGGAAGAAAACGGTGAAGACCACTAAACATAGGGAACTGCTTTGCGTTTTCCGTACGGATTACCTTAAGAGGACAACATGTATCTACTGCTGTATCACCTGTCATCATTCTTCTGAATCCGTTAGCTATCTTCGACTGGAGTTTTCTAGACAGTCCGTTGTTGTCATTCCTCTTTGTTCTGATTCCTGTTACAAGGCTGCAGTCATCAATCTCGGCAAGAAGGACATTGAAGTCTTCCGGTGTTGTCTGAAGATCTGCATCTATGAATCCGACGAGTTCAGATTCAGCATATGCAAAGCCCGCTTTAAGAACAGCACTATAGCCACAATTCTTTGCAAATTCTATATAATAGAAATGCTCATTTCGGGCACATATCTCCTTAAGAAGAGCAGAAGAGTTGTCCTTTGATCCATCATTTACAAAAAGAACACAAGCCTTGCGTGAACACTTAGGAAGATACTCTGCCATCGCTTTTTCGAATGCAGGAAGAGCCTCTTCTTCATTATAGGTTGGGACTACTATAGTAAATTCGTATAGAGATGTTTTATTCATAACACAAGACGATTATCCAAAGGTCAAAGATACTAATAAATACCCAATCTATTAGTCAACACGATTACTCTTGAAAACATCACAGTATTCCAAAAGTAACAATTAGTTATCAAAACGCCGTTTTTGCTTAATTTTCCACAAAGGTCATTTTCTCATCATGGCAGATTCTCTGAACTGAGAATCTTCCTGAAGTAACAGCAGCTGGCATTCCTCCTGTAAGACCCCACTGACCTCCGACATGAAGATTGGAGATTCCGTCAATACGGCCATTATGATTCTCGGTTCCCGCTATCGGAGTTCTGATAAATGACATATATGCGCCCTTATATGCGCCACACCTCTTGTAGAAACTAAACGGAGTAAGGATTTCCAGAACAGTCATCTTTCCCTTGAGAGAAGGAAACCTCTGTTCGAGCCTTTCCTGCACAGCGGAAGCAAACTGCTTCTTTTTCTCCCTATACAAAGCAGGACTCTCATCGTTATAGGAATTCCATGCATCAAAGTCAGCGCCGTACTGCATCACCATAGCCTGGCAGACAAAACTACCCTCCGGAGCAAAACTCTTCTCATGAGCATAGTGATGGAACAGTATTCCTGTGTGTTTTCTGCGAGCTACCATAAACTCATCAACCGACACAATACTGTTGTCCTTTACTAGAGAAGCATCTCCCTCAACGCCAAAATACACAACGGCATTGCTGAATAAAGGATGATTGCGCATACTTGAGAACCTCTTGTCAAAATATGCATCAGGATACTTTCCTTTCAGGATATTATGAAGAAGGACATTGATTGGGCACGCTGAAAGGATATAATCAGCCTCTATCCTTTCACCACTCTTAAGAATAACAGCAACAGCTTTGCCGTTCTGTATCTCAATATCAACCACCTCTGCATTTGTTCTGTACTGTCCACCGAGACCAGTATACTTTGCTACCATTCTATCCGATAGGGCAAGTGAACCACCTTCGGGGAGATTTCCGTTTCCAGAGACAATAATCGCAAGAATATACATAAGGGCTTCTGTGTAATAGTCCCTTGGGAAATATGCATTTAGGAGAAAACGCAAGTCAGGGTTTTTGAACCTCTTCGAATACTCCCTTATAGTGAGCTTTGCAAACCTCGCATGAGGAACAATCACTCCTCGCATAGACCATAGAGTATGCAGGAAAAAGCGAGGCGTTCCCAAATCAAACGGCATCTGAGCTGTCACCTCCATATGACGATAGCCCTTTATCGCAGAAATAAAAGTCGCAATCTCATCCTTATCTTCCGGTGCGATAGATTCCATCTCTCTTTTCAATACATCCAAGTCATGGCACAAATGGAAAACCTTTCCAGATGGAAGATCAACACTGAAGAAAGGATCAACAGGGATTGTCTTCACATCCGGGCCTAGCGCTCCTACCTGGTACCACACTTTGTAGATGTCCTTGGTTGGATCAGTTCCCGTCAGCCAGTGAATGCTGTTGTCTATATGGAAACCCTGTCTCCACCAACCGGCACATTCTCCTCCCAGGTTAACCGTTTTCTCAAGAATGAGTGTCTCAAAACCATTTTTTCTAGCATAAATGCCGGAAGAAAGGCCAGACACGCCGCCGCCTATTATCACTATTTTTTTCTGTGACATGAACTTTCTTATTGGAATTATCGTCTCCTATTAAGAGCTACTAAATGCACAAAACTATTTCTTGCCCTTTTTCAGCCAATTGTTCTTAATCCACTCACGTACTGGTTCATCATAGAGCTTAAGCGAAGCATAAGCCATCGATACTGCGATAATGAATATGCTGACTGCAATCATAATATGATGTCCAAGAGGTGCATCCTGATGACGAGATACCCACTCCATGTGGAGATAGATAAGCGGATAATGGGTAATATAGAGCGGGAAAGAAACCGCACCTAAGAACTTGCAAACAGCAAGAGACTTCTTTCCTGTAACCTTACTACCGGCTCCCATAGCAACAACAAGAGGGAAGATGAACAAGATACATACTGCTTCATACACTCCGTTCATCCAGAAATGAGATGGATCGGTTCCTCCTACTCTAGGCATTATCTGAATTGCTGCAACAATAAGTGCACATACCCAGAATCCTCCCTTTACGGTGATAAATCGTCCACATCTACTGATAAGCAGACCGCAGAAGAAAGGATACAACAGTCTTATAAATCCTATCCATAGCTGACATGGGTCAATACCCCAACCACCGATGACTGTATAAGCGGCATACTGGTGAGGTTCTGTAATACCAAGCGGATCGATATTCATACAGAGCATCACGGTAAAGCATCCGAATATGGCAACAAGGATTGCCAGAGCAATCTTTGGGAGATGCCTGATAACTACTGCGTAAAGGAAGTTGGCTATGTATTCCAGCATCAAGGTCCAAGTAGCACCATTGAGAGGATAAGTTTCAGACCAGCCTCTGATGTCCATGCCCGCAGAAACAGGTATCATTGTACACGCAATCAGGAACAGAATTATTGGCTTATACCATGGTGTTTCTCCTACAAGTTCAAAACCAGGACCGCCACCAAAGTAGAATAGCAGCAGACCAATAAAGGCACCCATAATAACAAGAGGATGAAGACGGATTAGACGTCTTTTGAAAAATCCCCATGTCGTCATCTTGTCCCATCTGTCATCATAGGCATAGCCTATAACAAATCCTGAAAGAACGAAGAAGAAATCTACTGCAAGGTATCCATGATTGACTATCTGGAATTCTGGTCCCTTTGAGTATGTTTCAAACAGATGGAAGATCACAACGAGCATAGCTGCTACACCTCTAAGTCCATCCAATATCTCATAACGAGGTTTGGACTCGAGATACACGTTTTCTTTTGCCATATTAGTTCCGGGTGCTATATATTAATGATTCGCACCAAAGATAGGCACAAATAAGATTCTAGCAAAAAAAGAATAGTCATTTAGTTCATATACAACCAAATGACTATCTATAACCTGCTCAAGTCTGTATATTTTAGAAACCGACTCTCACTATATGGAATCCAACTTCATATCTTCCTCCCGAGAATGTCTCTGTTCCAGCGAAAGGTCTAACTGCCGGTGCCGGTACCGTTGCTGCTATTCGATAATAGCCGTTGTTAATAGTTACAGCCATCTTTGATCCTGGACTTATGGTAACGCTCCTTCCCTCTGGGCCACTGTACATGACCGTGAGCGGGTACCCGGTGAAATTCTCAATCACAATTGTACTTGTAGGAGAGTCTTCATCAACCTGGACCTGCTTCATTCCAGGAAGACTGCCATGAGCTCCGTTCATGATGTCATTGACATTGATCTCAATAAGCCTCTCATCCGCCTGAGCCCTATGCGCTCCATATGGGTACATTCCAACGTACTTCAGATAAGCATCCTTGGTATTAAGTGTACGAGCCCTTTCCCAGGCTGTATCCTCACTGTTCCATTCCCTCTCCTTCATCCTTTCATCCAATTCCTTCAGTTTATCATCAGAATAGGACTTGAACTCAATAGGAAGAGACTTGCTGTCCATGATAGTTCCTATCATCTTTGACTTCTCACTTTTCGCAGCACGACCAGAGAAACTCTCCCCTTGTTTTCTTAAAGGGATAGTCGACTGAGCGCTAGCCGTAGAAAAAAGTATTAGCAGGCCAGTTATGATCGTTAATATCTTCCTAAACATCATACTTTGACAAGATACAAAAATCTGTCCAAACTTGAGAAAATGGCACATATCGTACCAATAACTAAAAAGAATAACTCGGATCCACATAAAGTCTTTCTTCTTCAATATGCGCAAGTGACTGTAATAGTCACAATTAGCATAAAGCATATAGCTTTTTTATTGGAGATTCCTTTTAGTTTCTTTATTTTTCCCTTTTGGGAACCATTAATTGCTATTTTTGGAAAATTACACTAACCTTGCAACCTTAATTAAAAGCAATCAAAAAATGGACAAAAGACTCCTTACAATACAAGATATCTCATGTGTGGGACAGTGCTCTCTCACTGTTGCACTTCCTCTTATTTCTGCATGTGGTATCGAAGCTGGTATTCTTCCAAGTTCTGTTCTTTCTAATCACACAGCAGGATTTTCCGGCTGGACATTCTGTGACCTCACAGATCAGATGCCTCTAATCCTTGACCGTTGGAAAAAGGAGAATATTGATTTTGATGCTTTTTACACAGGATACGTATCAAAGACTCAGATTCCACATATCCTGGATATCATGAATCAGGTCGCTAGACCAGGTGCTCTTAGAATCATTGACCCTGTACTTGGCGACAATGGTAAGCTTTATGCTGGTTTTGATGACGAGTTCCCTAATGAGATGAAAAAGCTTGTTAATGGCGCTGATGTCATTCTTCCAAATATTACAGAGGCTTGTCTGCTCCTTGGTATTCCTTATGTCGGATCAGATTATGATCAGGCATTTATTGAGAAAACCCTCAAAGAACTTCTCGCTCTTGGTGCAAAGAATGTAGTTCTCACCGGTGTCAGCTTTGAAGAGGGAAAGATTGGCGTTGCCTGCTATGATGGAAATAAAATAGAATATTACTTCAACGAGTACATAGGCGGTCCACAGCATGGAACTGGTGACATCTTCTCTTCTGTGTTCTCTGGAGCTCTATTACGAGGAAAATCTATCCTTGAGGCGGCTGCAATAGCAGCAGACTTTATTGTCGAAACCATTAAAGTCAGTATCGACGATAAGGACCACTGGTACGGAGTCAAGTTCGAAAAGGCTATTCCGTATCTTGTCAGCCGTTTCTAAACTCTGAAGGAGAACAGCCCTTATGGGCTTTGAAGAATTTGGTGAAAGCCACTTGAGTAGAGAAGCCATACTCTATCGACACTTCCTGAATTGACTTGGAAGAAGAGAGTAATGTCCTCTCTATTTCTAGTATAAGATAGTCAGCTATCAGCTGCTTCGGATTCTTTCCCGCTACTCTACTTGTAACAACAGCAAGGTATCTAGGTGTCACGTTCAGACAAGACGCATAGAACGCCGTATCTCTATTACCCTTACACTTCGCTGCAATAAGTTCCATAAACTCATTGTACAGTTCTATCTGGTGAATGCTCTGGTTTGTAGACTCCACCGAATAAACGACCTGACAGCGGATATACTTATGAGCAGCCTGAATCGCTGCTGGGATATCATCACCCATTGCCAGTCTGGTTGCAATAGCGGAAGACAAAGTTCCTCCGATTCCATGAATCTGCCAACCATCCATATTAGGAGAGTTGAAGAATCTAGGATTGGCCATATCGTCCGCCATCAGCAGAAGACCTGTCAGAAGAATCTTTGTACAATGACCACCGCGAAGCATAACTGCTTTAACTCCTAGAGCTAAGAGGTCATTTGCTGCAGAAATTTAATGACAAGGACCTTCACTATAGGGAAGATGGTTCTTATATACTCCTGTACCAGACCATCAGACATCAGCCTTTCTCCGCGGCTAGTCAGAATACCTGGAGCACACACTATATTTGGACAAGAGGATAACTCGCTTCTTAAAGTCTTCATCGCATCCTCCTGATGAATCATTCCAATCTTGATAGCCTTTGGATGCATATCCGAAAGCACTGCCCTAACCTGTCCGATCACTATCTCAGAAGGAAGGTCAAAAACATCTGCAATTCCATGAGAATTCTGTGCAGTGACAGTTGTAATGACAGTATGGGCAACTCCGCCCATCGCAGATATTGTTCTAATATCCGCCTGAATTCCGGCACCATTAATACTATCCGATCCGGAAATTGTCATTATTGGAATAATGGAATTAACCATAGGGTAAATCTCTGTTAGTTGTAAATATGCTCATCAAAGAAAGATGTCAAATCTTTCCCTGTAGTTTTTTCTAGACTTCCTTTAAAATCCTCTGTCGTAGCATTCTTGAAATGGAACTGCTGAACATATTTCCTCATTCCATCAAAGAACAACTCATCTCCTAGATATTGCCTTAACTGTCTGGTCACATATGCTCCTCTTCTGTAAACCTGCATCCCATATGTGTCTGACTCTGGAGTTCCCGCAAGAGGATGATATCCCTTGTCTCCTTTATTTATGTACTTGGCTGATCTGTCAATAGAATTCCTGTATGCATCAAGCTGAGATTCCTCCGCCAACCCCCACTTGACGAAGTCCTCCAGGACAACCTCAACCATATAAGATGTAATACCCTCGGTTAACCACATGTCACCAGCCGTCATACATGTAACATCATCACCGAACCAATAGTGGATAAGCTCATGAATCGCTGTTTCCTGATACGAATGAGTTGGTTTAGGGTTTCGGCCGATACTGATATTGGTCGCATGCTCCATAGCCCCAGACGGAGAATTGACTGTCACATACCCGGCCCTATCAAAGGCACAAGGTCCAAAGTGCATCTGCATTGATCTCACAGCTGCCGGAATGACCGAGAATGTCTCCTTAGCACTTTGATACTCATTAGGAGTCACATAGATATCTATAGGGAGATTTCCCTCTGACATTGAAATCTTGACGTAAGGACCAACAGCCACATTGACAAGATAGTCAGGAATAGGATCATCAATAAACCACTTGAACCGTTTGGTGCCATTTGGCAAAAGAGATTCTTCTGTCAGCAGTCCATTACCCACCGCTACCAAATCTCCTGGCACAATGTAGGTGAAGTCATATGTTGCTTTAGATCTGAAGTCATCGACTGCCGGATACCATGCCTTTGCAAAGCTATGAGGAACATCATTTATGCTCACGCCCATATTATGTGCCATTCTCTGGTCTTCAAACCAGCTGAATCCACCAAAAGATCTCGACACAGGAACGCCATGATATGATATGGTCACATCTACTTCTTTGCCTCTTTTAAGAGGTTTATTTAGAAGCACGGTCAGTAGCGTATCGTTGTATTGGATTCTATCAGAAGAAATGAGATTCTTTCCAACCCAGACGCTGTCAACTTGGAGATGAAGAAGATTAAGAGAGATGGAATTAAGGCGCTTCTGCTTGCTGGAAAGAGTTATCTTATCTTTTCCATAAATGTTCTTCCCCTGAAAGTCTGTTATATTCATCACCAAAGAGTGATGCTTCACATCCAGTTCATCATAGATCAAGGACTCCTGCCCTAATAGGACAGTTGTCATCAATAACATAGAAAACAAGGATAGAACAAAACGCTTCATATATGACGTATTAGTACCTGGAACAATTACAAAAATAGCAAAATCCAGGGAAATGGGTAGATATTATTAATGAGCGGGACCAGCCCGCTCACTCATAATTAGATTGGATTCAGACAGTTTACTACTTCCCTACTATTGCTCTGTAGAAAAAACGAACAGATCCTGATAGAAGTCCAAGGCCAAGCCCAGGATAGAACCCGGCAAAGAACTCCTGATACATTCCAGGAATGAGG
>JAKSJT010000077.1 GCA_024402125.1 Bacteroidales bacterium | reverse complement strand
GGCAGAACCACCTACTGAAAGGACAGCCTTAAGGCTACCGTCTGTTACAGGCTTGAAGTCCTCCAGTCTTGTAATATGGATATCAATGTCGGCATCCTCAGATACTACAAGAGGATGGATATTTGCATATAGTTCATATGAAGTGCTGTAAGCACTGAGTGCAATTCCCTCTGCATGTTCATGCTCATGTTCGTGTTCGTGCTCATGTTCGTGCTCATGTTCATGCTCGTGACCATGACTAGATGAATGGCCACTACAACCGTTTACAATAACGGCAACCATCGCAAACATTGCGATGAATCTACTAAGTTTCATAAGATTTTTATCCGGTTAATAAATGTACAATAAATTGATAGAAAACAATTTATACACAAACCGGCGGAGCCCGAAGGGCAAAGATCCTGCTGAAGACTTCATCTTCAGGCAGGGGCACCCGATCATCTGTCAGGTATGGGGTTGAATCCAGAATTGCAACACCTTCGTACTGCAATGAAAAGATATCAAAGATGATGTCCGGTGACTCAAGGTCTGCCAGATAGAAGTCTATCTTATTCTCATCATCCAGTGTAATCTGATCACCTTCCTGCTGAGAGCAGTGATGATTATGAGCCTCTGTGAAATGAGTCGACTCCTCGTCATGATGGTGCACATGCTCTGTTATGGTGTGTACAAACATCACCATATAAAGCGCAAGGCATACAACTGATATGATTTTTCTAGGGCTCATTGTCGCAAAGTTAGCATTTTTTTGCATTAAATGTTTCTACTAAGGAAGACATCCTTCCATAATGCAAAATTATGTCATAGGATCTGCAACTCAGTTGCATTATTACATTACGGCTGACTATCCTTGTATGGCCAGTGAGATATTGAGAGGATGAGACTTGATCTATGCGGTCATTACTGCCATTGGAACATGTTTTAATGTCCATCTATTGAATTTGATTTTGCGAAGTTTTATATTTATCATCGCTAAACACATTTGTATATCATGAGAAACCAACTATTCCTATCTTCAATGGCAATTGTCTCATCAGCTCTAATTTCACTTTCTGGATGTTCTTCCAACAACATCAATGAAGGGACTTCCAATTCTTCGATAGCCTCATACGAAGACTACCCTGTCAAAAGTGGATCTCTTGATGAGATGGTATATTCTCCAAAGAAAACTTCCTTCTCCGTATGGGCACCAACTGCTGATGCAGTGAAAGTGTTCATATACGAAAGCGGTAATATGGACACTGCTTTCACAAGCGTTGAAAAGTCCAGAATCAAGGAAGTCGAAGCTACTGACCTCGGCAAGGACGCAATCATATCCAAGGATATGAAGCGTCAGAAAGACGGCAGTTGGACAGTTTCCATAAAGAAAGACCTGATGAACAAGTTCTACACTTTCAGTATCTGCTCGGAGGGAAAGTGGCTTAGGGAGACTCCAGGTATCAATGCAAAGGCCGTTGGCCTTAATGGACGCAGAGCTGCAATCATTGATATGAGCAAGACTAACCCTGAGGGCTGGGACAGTGACATCAAGCCTGAGCTTAAGAGCTTCAGTGATGTGATTATCTATGAGATTCATCATAGAGACTTCACCATGGATGCAGATAATGGAATAGTAAACAAAGGAAAGTTCCTTGCATACACTGAAACAGGAACCACCAACAGCAACGGATACGCAACAGGAGTTGACCATCTTAAGGAAATGGGCATCACCCACATCCATATCCTTCCTTCATTCGACTCTGATGGTGACGAGGTAAAGAATGCATACAACTGGGGATATGACCCGCTCAACTACAATGTACCTGAAGGAAAGTACTCTCTTGATGCGGCTGACCCTTACTCCAGAATCCGTGAGTTCAAGATGATGGTGAAATCACTTCATGAAAACGGCATCCGTGTTATCCTTGATGTTGTGTACAACCATACATCAACTACTGGAGTCAGCAACTTTGACCTCACAGCACCAGGATACTTCTACCGTCACAAGGAGAACGGAGCATACTCCGATGCTTCAGGTTGCGGTAACGAGACTGCCAGCGAAAGGGAGATGATGAGAAAGTACATGATCGAGTCAGTGAAGTACTGGATCAATGAGTATCATATCGATGGATTCAGATTCGACCTTATGGGTATCCATGACATTGAGACCATGAACCAGATCAGGGCAATGGCAACTGAGATCGATCCTTCAATCCTTATCTACGGTGAAGGTTGGACTGCAGGAACCAGTCCTCTCTCTAATGATGTCCTCGCAGTCAAGGCAAATACAGCGAAGATGCCTGGCATCGCTGCTTTCGGTGACGAAATGAGAGATGCTGTAAGAGGCCCATATGATGATGACAAGGTGGGAACTTTCCTTGTCGGAAACCCAGGAAACGAAGAGAGCATCAAGTTCGGTATCGTAGGAGCAATCAAGCATCCGGACATTGACTACTCAATTGTCAACTACTCAAAGGAGCCATGGGCAACTGAACCTACTCAGATGATTGCATATGTGAGCTGCCATGATGACATGAACCTACGTGACAGAATCGTATCAACTCTTCCTAAGGCAGACGAGAGCAAAAGACTCGCAGCACAGAAACTCGCTGAAACAATAGTTCTCACATCCCAGGGAATTCCGTTCATATTTGCTGGTGATGAGATCGTAAGAGACAAGAAGGGTGTTCATAACTCCTATAAGAGTCCGGACAGCGTGAATACCATTCCATGGGAGAACAAGACAAAGTACAATGATGTATACTCATATGTACAGAAGCTTATCTCAATAAGAAAGGCTCACCCTGCATTCCATATGGGCAGTGCTGATGCTGTCAGGAAGAATATCCACTTCCTTGATGTGGATGATACCTGTCAGGTGGCATTCTCAATAGATGGTGCTGCAGCAGGTGATTCATGGAAAAAGATAATCGTCGCATTCAACGGATCACTCAAAAAGACTATGACACTTGAACTTCCTAAGGGAAGCTACAATGTTATCTGCAAGGATGGTGAGATTGACATGCTCGGGCTCAGCACATTCATTGGAGAATCTGTTAAGATTGCACCGACTTCTGCAGTCATACTTGTAACTGAGTAAAATCCAGACAACATACTAGCAACAAATAGAAATGACGGTCAAAGATGATAATAATCCATGACCGTCATTTGTATTTAGAACCGTTATCGGTTGTTATTTGACTTTTCTAGTTTTGGCTTGTCCACTTTGAAGAATCAGATGCATCAATTGTTCCAAGAGGATAGACCCTTCCTTTAGCGAACTGAAGATCCTTTGTTGATGCTCTAGTAAACGAAACGGCATTACCGTTATTATCAGATCCTTTTAGAACCACCTTGAATCCTTTCTTCTGTCCTGGCCAAACGGATACATAATAGTTTGTTGACTGAACTAATGCACTGTCATCAGCTTTTTTCAAAGTAATTGTATACTGCTGATTTGTTGTATAAGTATCATTGATCCATGTCCTGGCATCAGGACAATATAATACTCTATTACCAGCAATTTCTCCCTTAGTTTTCACTTCTTTATCAGAAGCTGAATATTTCCCGAACATCAGTGAATTATCCGGTTGGATAAGTTCTGCAGCAAAAGATGTGGTTGCAACTTCAATAGATTTGACCGAATAACCTTCTGGCACATTATAACTTAATTCCAAAAGAGAAACGGCATTACAGAATTGCAATGTCTGATCTTTTGTTGTTGTATATCCGCTCATTACTATAGCATCGGAATCAACACCATTCGGAATTGCATACTGGATCTCAGGAAGACGTACTGTAACAAATCCCTTATCGACAGTTCCATAATATGTAGGATAAGTTCCGTTCTTGTCTTTGTTCTTATTGACATCATTAAATGGATAGAATGCATAATATCCATTTGTGGATGTCGCCATATCCACGAATCTATCGTAATCTGATTTCTGAGCCCACTTGGATTTTGTGAAAGGAGATGTTCTTGTTGCCTCTTTAGCAACAAATGCACCTCCAGAGGTTCCATCCATTCTGTAGACCCAGAGTGAGTCTCCAATATTCCAGGTCACAGGATGGCCTTTGCCATCAGATGTTACAGAACCTAATGAGGCTTTTGTATCAAGCATTTCACTTTTAAAGGTCACTTCAGAATAGTAAGGACCACTTGAATTGTTGTCATTCAGATTATTCTTTTCACACGAAAGAAGTCCAAAGGGCATAATTGCCAATGCTAACAAAATCTTTTTCATAGTCATCAGATATTACCACACAAAACCTTCTTCCCTCTGAAAATCAGAAGTATCAGAACTTCTTCCCATAGTGAATTCGCTATCCTGACAAACGGATTTTCTTAACTTAATTTGGAAAGCCTTACACGCAGGTGCTACATAAACCTGCTCCTCTTTATTTTTGTAATCAATCATGCTATTTTAGTTCAGTTTAGTTATTTAGATCTAACAATCTATCATACAAAATTAACCATTTTTGCCGACTTATTATTCCTCTTTTCAAGCTAAGAAGAGTTTTCATAAATAGAAAAGGAAGCCTCCGCAAGAACAGAAACTTCCTTAAATAATTCTAAAGAAAATAGATAGAGACCTACAGAAGGTCAACAATCTTCTCAAGATATTCCTTATCTATTTCATCAAATGTTCCCAGATACTGGCTGTCAATATCAAGAACTCCGACTACTTCTCCACCCTTCTTAATAGGAACTACAATCTCACTTTTTGAAGCCGAGCTGCATGCAATGTGTCCAGGGAACTCATCAACATCAGGGACAACTAGAGTTTCAGCCTGCTTCCAAGCTGATCCGCACACTCCCCTTCCGAAAGCAATTCGAGTGCAGGCAACAGGTCCCTGGAATGGTCCAAGTACCAGTTCCCCATCAATCACTCTATAGAATCCTGTCCACCAGAATGAGAACGCCTTATGAATGATTGAAGCGACGTTTGCCATATTGGCGATGTCATCGTTTTCTCCATCTACAAAAGACTTGACAATCTTATAGAGGCTATTGTACTTTTCAATCTTGGAACTTCCCAGGTTCTCTCCTTCGACATGTGGATGCATATGCTTATCTGTATGATTGTGATAAATAATCTTGTTTGTCCTACAAATATATACATGATTACGCAAATTCATGTTGAATATTGGCACCAACCTTAATCTAAATGTGTTATCTTTAACCGTATGACTTACACAAAAAGCATCTCATCTATCATTGTAAGGACTATGATTCTTATATCAGCAATCCTTACAATAGCATCATGCGGTAAAGACGACCCTGAAATCATTCTATCAGACGAAGCCATTCTAAATGATCTAAGGCTTTCATCAGGACCATACCACTCCAGTGCTCCAAATAATGTCAGCGGTTGTCTGTTCATAACAGTACCTAACCATATTGACCTCAAAGCAGTCACTCCTGAGTTCGACATTTCAGAAGGAGCCACTGTGCTGATTGAAAAGGAAGAAGTCATCGAAGGTAAACAGTATGATTTCTCGAACGTTGTTAACATCACTGTCATCTCCGAATCCAACTACAGAAAGAGTTCTTACAAGGTCATTGCAAAGAATGGAGATCCCTATTCTGACAGACTTGTATATGACTTCATGAACACATACTCAATTCCTGGAGTTGCCGTAGCTGTGATGAAGGGCGAAAACATTGTCTACAGCTCCGGATATGGCTTCGCTATAAAGGAAACAGACAAGAAAGTAACTCCTGATCATCTTTTTAGAGTTGGAAGCGTCAGCAAGCAGTTCACTACCCTCTGTATAATGAAACTTGTTGAAGATGGACTTATCAGCATTGATGACCATGTCTTCGGCAAAGACGGAATCCTTGATGCCCAGTTCCCTGGAATCTCTGGAAAGAAGGCTGCAATCACCATTCGTAACTTCCTACAGCATAACAGCGGATTCCCGACAAGTCCTGATCCAATGTTCACATCGAGTATCCGTGACGGGAAATCTATCGATGATCTTATAAGATATGTCCTGAAGCAGGACCTTGCCTATGAACCAGGTTCAACATACTCATACTACAACATGGGATTCGGAATCCTTGGAAGAGTTGTAGAGGTTGTCAGCGGAAAACCTTTCGAGGAGTTCCTTAAAAAGGAAGTGCTTGAACCGATGGGTGTCACTGATACTCATATTGGAAAAGACAGATTAGGCAAAAGAGACAACGAGGTTGTCTACTACATGCAGGAAGGAGTCAACGGCTATGGAAACCCAATGGATGTAATCTACGCAGCTGGTGGTATCATCACATCAGCCAATCAGCTTATGGAGATTCTAAAGCATATTGACGGAAATGAAGGAGTCCAGGATACATTCAAAAAGGAAACACTTGATTTAATGTACAACTCACCTTCTTCTAACTACGCCAGATACTCACTCGGTTGGAGAATCGGTCATACCCTGTTCCCTGGAGGACATTACCACAGCGGAAACCTTGGAGGAACTGCAGCATTCTGGGTAGGAGGAACAGACAAGGGAATGAGCGGATGCATCCTCTGTAACTCCAGAAGCTACATCAGCAATCCGGATTTTGACTCAGCGATGTATGTGCTGATGCACGATCTTCTGGATAACTTCGATTAACAAAGTCTACTGGATTATTAAAGGGAACTATATCAAAGCCCCCATTCCTGCTTGTCGTATGCATGTCTATTCCTCACAGATGTGCTCCCCAGCAGAGCTTCAGCATGTGATGCACATATATGTAAACTTATTGTATGGACGATTACAATAAAACTCCACTATTTTGAATCCGGGAATATTGCCTATACGCCTATTTTTTATTAAAGATAGACCGGAAAATGAAACGTAGAATAGAAAAGATAAAACCGAAAATTAAACTTAAAATATAAAGTAGAAGACTCCCTGCGATGCTATTCTCTTTCTTCTCATCATCCTTTCGCTGGACTGCTATACGACTGCTAGTCTGCAATGATTTAGACCTGGGTTTTCTCGGTTTCTTTTCAGTTTCACTATTAGTGCGCTTCGGTTTCTTGTCTGCTGCTGAATCATCTTCTTCAACCATTTTTTCAAATTCACTATCAGCTGGTAGTGAATTGTCATCAACCTTCTTTCTAGATTTCCTAGGTTTTTTATCTGCCTTTGACTCTGCATCTTCAGCCTCTTTTTCAGATCTTTCAGCCTCTATTTCTGCAGCTAAAGCTATTTTCTCTGCAGCCTTTGCAGCTCTTTTAGCCTCTTTATTTGCAGCTTTTTTTGCAGCTATTTTCTCATCTTCCTTTGCTTTTTTAAGATCCTCCTGAGATTGTTTTAATTGTGCTTGAGCAAACTCCAAATCCTTTTTCAGATGCTTATTCAAATCGTTCCAACGCTCTCGATAATATTTTTTCTGTTCTGCTTTTTTACTAGGAGAATTAAGACTATGATCAATGCCATAAATGTGTCTTTCATACTCTTCTTTTTTGATTGCAATTGTTTTCTTAATATGCTCAAGTCGTTCTTTGTTACTTTCGACTTTGGATTCACATTGAGTTACGCTTCCTGTAAAGATTGACATAATCGATATAGTTATAGTTTGTTCCGAATTCATGATATTGATATCCGCTTATTGTATTAAACAGAATCAACACCGTTGAATGCAAAGTTAGTCATTTGGGGCAAACATAAGAGAAAAACAATTATTATCAGCGTAGAATCAATCTTGATTACATGTATCATTTCTGACCATTATGCTGATATTTAGATTCATCATCACCCATATCATTTTGCCTCAATCTGAATTTATTTTCGCCAATAATATTAAGTGCTTGCTCAAAACTTGTATAGTGCCACATTCTTACTGCATGAGTTTCATTTAGTGGTGTTTTAATACTTAATCAACAAAAACGCACCCTTTCGGATGCGTTCAACCATTGTTTCGGGGTAAACTGGTATATAATTACCTTATTAAAGATAGCAGAGTTTGGAGCAACATCTCCAAGCTTTTTTATTTTCTGTATATCTTTAAAATCGCAAGGATTTGTGATAGAGATATTTTACCTTTGCAGTCAAATATATGATAAGATGAAAAAGAAAAAGATTCTTATAGTTGCAGGTATCGCCGTTGTCGCATTGATTTCATGTGCTACCCTATCCCATAAATCAAAATCATACGATGACTTCTCACTTGCAAGTCATGCTTCTGACGATGCAAGTTCAATTGTATCCTTCACAAAAGAGATAACTCCAGAGAGCCTTGTCAGAATCTATGAGGCTCTTGGCGTGGATGTATCAGACAGGAGCGTTGCTGTAAAGATCTCAACCGGAGAAAACGGCAGTAACTACCTCAGACCCGAGCTCATCGGGAACTTTGTAAAGACTGTAAACGGAACTATAGTCGAGTGCAACACTGCCTATGGTGGAAAGAGATCAAAGAGTGAGTCTCACTGGCAGATCATCAAGGAGCATGGTTTCATGGACATAGCACCTTGTGACATCATGGACGAGGAAGATTCAATCGAGCTTCCTGTAACTGAAACAAAATGGATCAAAAGTAACCTTGTGGGTAGCCACATCTCAAGATACGACTTCATGGTGAACCTCGCTCACTTCAAGGGTCACATGATGGGAGGATTCGGAGGAGTTCTGAAGAACGCCTCTATCGGTGTTGCCTCAGCAAGCGGCAAAGCATATATCCACTCAGCTGGAAGATCAAAGAAGATCATGTGGGGAAACCTCAACCAGGATTCATTCCTTGAATCAATGGCAACAGCTGCTCAGTCAGTTCACAATTACTTTGGTGGCAATGTCATCTACATCAACGTCATGAACAACATGAGCGTTGACTGTGACTGTGTCGGTCATCCTGCAACTCCTGAGCTCCAGGATATGGGTATTGCCGCATCTCTTGACCCTGTAGCTGTCGATCAGGCTTGTCTTGATATGGTATTCAACATCACTCCTGAGGAAGGCAATGACAACAGATCTCTCATCAAGAGAATCAAGAAGCTTCACGGAACCCACACTGTAGACTATGCTGAGAGTCTTGGTCTTGGAAACAGAACATACAAGCTTGTCTGCATTGACTAATTGACTAAAAGTCATACTAGAAAAAGAAGGTCGGAGTCTGTCCGGCCTTTTCTTTTGCCCTCTTTGTAAGGCATTTTAGTCGAAAAGGGTTATATTTGTGATTCAAGAGAAAAATAAACCATCTAAACATTATTACAATGAGACTCGACGGAAGAAGAGAAAGTACAAACGTTGACGACCGCAGAGGTTCTGGCGGAGTTGGCGGCGGAATGAAATTAGGACTTGGAGGTATAGTTATAGTAGGCCTTATCTCACTTCTCATGGGAGGAAACCCTCTTGAGGTTCTGAACATGTTAGGCGGAATGGGCGGAGTAGAGCAGACTTCCACCCAGACAACAGAATTCACAGAGGAGGAGCAGGCTCTTGCTACTTTCTCAAAGCAGATTCTGGCAGGAACTGAAGATGTATGGTCAGCTATCTTCAAGCAGTACGGAAAGACATATGTTCCACCTAAGATGGTTCTCTTCACAGGTGCTGTTCAGAGCGGTTGCGGTAGTGCAACTTCATCAAGTGGTCCTTTCTACTGCAGCGGTGACCAGACAGTATACCTCGACCTCTCATTCTTCTCTACTATGAGAAAGCAGTTCGGTGCTGACGGAGACTTCGCTTATGCATACGTTATTGCCCATGAGGTCGGACACCATGTTCAGTACCTTCTCGGAACTCTTCAGCAGGCACACAGCCAGATGAGTAGAGTTAGCCAGAAGGAAAGCAACCAGATCAGCGTAAGACTTGAGCTCCAGGCTGACTTCTATGCTGGTGTATGGGCTTACAACGACAACAAGATGTTCGGATCCCTCGAAGCAGGCGACCTTGATGAAGGTATTGCAATCGCTTCTAGAATCGGTGATGACTATCTCCAGAAGCAGGCTCGCGGATACACAGTTCCTGAGTCATTCAACCACGGAACATCCGCTCAGAGATCAAGATGGCTCAAGAAGGGATTCACAACTGGAGACATCAACCAGGGTGACACATTCTCTCCTAGCTACAATTCTCTCTAGAATATTGACAAGACAGTTCTGATACGATTAAGGCGCTCCGAATCATTCGAGGCGCCTTATTTTCTACGTCATATTACAAATAACCGAACAAATACGTTTCAAATAACCGAACAAATCCATTACAAATGACCGAATACAATAATTTATATATATATTTGCATTGCATATGTAATAGTGGTTAAAAAGATTACTCAAGTTTCGCAAGTGCCAAACGGTATAGTCACTCATACCGGCGAAGCGGGTT
>JAKSJT010000076.1 GCA_024402125.1 Bacteroidales bacterium | reverse complement strand
CATACTGGATACCGAATAGAACTCCCGGAACAATTGCGAGGGTTGCAGCGACACTCCAGAGCTGACGAGGACTATTGATCGACAGTCCGTGATAATCACCAGTATAGATCACCATGTTCTCGTAGTTGGTAAGCCCGAATGAAGCCAGTCTATAGATACTGCTGATTGCCTTTGTGACACCTTCCTCGTTACCAGCTTTTGCCTGAGCACGAAGCCAGTAACCCTGTACGAACGGCCACATAGCATCATTGTTCTGGCTGATGGATCTGGTGCGATCTTTATCAGCGACATCAAAAAGGATAGCGAACGACTCTCCAAGTACCTCCATCTGAGGATGGACAACAAGGTTGTTTCTTCCGAACTGATAAATTGCATAATATCCCTTGTCCTGCATCCAGAGGTATTTGTTGATTCCGTCCTTGATCTTTGCAGCATAGTCCTCATACTGCTTTGCCATATTCGGCATTTCCTTTATGCGACAAATCTCTGCAAGTATCTTGATTGCCTGGTAGTGTACACAGTTTGTTCCGAGGCATTCACTGTTGTAGATGTCAGCCGGACGAGCCCACAGAGGATACTCCTGTTCTCTCCAGTCAAGATAGCTGGTTTCTCCCTTCATAAGCTGGGTACGTGGATTGTATGCCACGATAAAGTCATCATCGATGGTGTTCTTTATTATAGGGAAGATACGGTCAAGGAACTGCTTGTCTCCTGTAACCTTGTACACTTCCCACGCAGCAAGAACCCAAGTTGTTCTGTCTGTTGAGCATGGCCATGCTCCACCTGTTCCTGTATCCTGGATGATACGGTTATTGGCATTGACCTTGGCAAGAAGGCTGGTCATGGACACCTCAGGAGAGATCTGAGCTAGCGAGTGAAGGATACTGTAGCTGACATCACGTGTCCACACACCACCCCAGAACACTCCAGTTCTGAATGTTCCATCCGGTTCAATCGCCTGCACACTCTCTTCAAGGCTAAGATTGTACATGGCGTTCTCCATAAGGTTGTCTGCCGTGTAGTGAGGAAGATGACTTATATCTGTTGCAAGGTTCCATGTTGTACGCTTGTACATTTCAGGGATCTCATTGCCGACATACTCCCCAATCGGAACATAGCTGCTTGTTATCTGAGTGGATGATGTCGCCTTCGACTTATACTTGCCCTGTGTGAACTCATTTCCCTTCCACTGGTACTGCTTGTTCTTATAGATGGTCTGAGCTGATGCCAATGCAAGGCCCATAGAAAGCATACCTACCATAAGGCATGCGATATGTCTTCGTGTTATCATAATTCTTTTTAGTGTGATTATGCCACTAATATAGTGATTAATGAGGAATTATCAGCCTAATGCACTATTTGTCAACCACGAAAGAAAGAATGCTCTGAATGAATCGTATTATGCTTAGAAAACAAATTTGATGAAAATTTTTATGGAAAAAACTAACACCCAAACACTAAAGTTCGAACTAAGTACTATGAACGGCAAAGTTTCTATTCTGAATGTCACAAACATTCCAGAAGCAAAAGGATTTGTGATTGAGACAACTGGTGATAATGCCAAAGAGTGTATTGATAAGATCCTTGATTATGTGTATGACTGTCATGGATCATTTAAGGATGGCTATGCACAGGTCAAGAGCGGCAACAGATATGGCATTGTCAATCTTCTTCTCAAGCCTGTTGTTCCCACTGAATACGAACAGATATCATCCATTTCAGAGAAATGTGCAGTCCTTAGAAAAAATGGCAAGGAGTTCCTGTGCGTTCTGGAAGGCAGCGCATACACATATAAGATCTTCGAAAATGAGCCTTTTGATATTATGGGCACAGTCACCAATGGAATGAGCGTAGTAATGCGCAATGAAAAGTATGGCTTAGTTAATGTAATGAGCAGTTCTCTAGTCCTTCCATGCGAATATGATGAGATCAAGATGTTTGCTCTCAACCGTCCTATAACAGCTGTAAGAAAGGAGAACAAATGGGCTATTGTCGGAAAAGACGGCAAAATACTTACAGACTTCGTTTTCGAAAAGGTATGATTCAGAGAGTACGACAGAACAAACAGAGACGGTTTTGTGGCCACGATCGGAAACGACAAATTCATCGGATATTCAGATGGCCATTATGAGAAAGTAGAAGAATAATCTCAAATAATGCTAGACAAACAAAGAGAGAGTCCTTAAAAGCTGGAAAGGACTCTCTCTTTTCCATCTTATTTCCAGCAGGATAACAATATTCAAACATGGCAATTTTTAATATTACAACTAGTTCCTTCCTCGGATACATGTGCTGCGGATCTGGAGTTTACGTAGACGGGAAAGGTAATGTAACACCCTAAGAAGAGCAGGTCCAGGACATTGTAGACCTCATTAAAGAAAATGATGGAGAGACTGATGTCAATGTTATCAAAATGAAAAGGCTCGAAGAAGATGGTCTCTTCTCTTTCGAATTCGACGAAGAGGAATACAGGGAAAAGTACGATCTCAGTGAAGATGACGGAATCACCGAAAACGACATCGAGGATGAGAAAAGCGATGCCTTCGATGAGTGGCTGACCAACTACAAGGATTCCCTTGATGACGACGAGAAGTTGGAGTTCTACGAAAAATACTACGGCTCAGATCTAATAGATCTGGACTATAACGAAGTTGAGTACAAAGTGGAGATTCCAGAAGAAATTATTGGATAACTCGCCACCAGAGTAAATGTCATAAGAAGACAATACTCTATACTTTCCAAAGTAATTATAATATTTTAAGATACATATTAAAATGGTTGAGTAAATCCAAAATTAATAGCAATTATACAACTTTATAGTTGAACTATTAGGTTATTCCGTTCATTATATATACCTTTGTTTCATTATAAAATATCATGGAATTATGGCGACGAGAAATGAGGTGGAGGGATTCCTTAATCAGTTTAAGGTGAAGTTGGAGATCTATGGCGTCTTCTTCCTAGATGGAAGAGAAAAAAACTCACAAGCATTATTGGATTTAAATATCACTAGACTGAAACGTCTTGAGATCATTAAGAGCATTGAGGTAGAAAACTATAGTGAGGGACCAATTCGTGATCAACTGAACGGATTCAGTGAAATGTGGGTATTTGGCAAGGATGTGAATGGACAAGAAGTTTACATTAAGATAGCCATGGGGGCTCCTAATACAAACACTATCTGTATTTCGTTCCATAAAGCAGAGTACCCCATGGAGTATCCGCTAAAAAACAAAGAGGATTGATTTATGGTACCAAAAAAGATGGCCAGTCCGATTACCGGGACGATGATGCCACTTATGTGGGAAGACAGAGACGTAGTATTTAGAAAAGAAACATTCCACGTCATTTTCCCCTATTACAAATGTACAGATACAGGAGAGCAGTTTACAACAACAGAGTCCGATGGTGTATGGTATCGTCAAATGACTAATCAGTATTGTCGCAAGTATGGTATCCCCTATCAGGACGAGATTATTGACATAAGAAAGAGATATGGTCTGTCCGCATCTGCAATGTCCAAGATTCTAGGTTTCGGAGCCAACCAGTGGCGTAAATACGAACAGGAAGAGATTCCAAGTGTCTCAAACGGTAGAATGATTCGCTCGATCATGAATCCAAAGATTATGATGGATATGGTTGAATGTGCTCGTGAGTGCCTTGAAGAAAAGGAATACAAACGTTTGGCAGGACATGTAAAATCTATGATAGACAAGGAAGATGCAAATCGCATCAAGCAATATGATATGGAAAGAGTATTTGCCTCGACTAGAGGCGAAGAAAATGGTTATGGTCAGTTGTCTCTTGTGCGTCTAAAGAATGTAATGCTATATATCCTTAATCGCTGCGCTGATGTATGGACTACTAAAATGAACAAGATTCTCTTCTATATTGATTTCGTGTCCTACAGAGAACTTGGAACGTCCATTACCGGACTGAGCTACCGTGCAATCGAATACGGCCCAGTACCAGAACGATGGGATCGAGTTTATAGTCAATTCGACGAGATCCATCAAGTACCTAGATCTGTCGGAGACTACGAAGGTTGTGTAATGGTATGTTCTGATAAAGCAGATGAGTCTGTATTCTCTAGTGAGGAGCTACTGGTGATGGAACATGTTTGCCAGATACTAGGGACATACTCTTCCAGACAGTTGTCAGACCTAAGCCACAAAGAGAAAGGCTGGATAGAGCACCACAAAAGTCATCAACTTATACCATATGTAGATGCATTTACATTAAAAGGAATCTAGATTCAGCACATTGATAATTTATAGGCAATTCGGGAATGCAATTATGTATTCGCGGATTGTCTATTTTGATATCATTCTAACTTCGGTTTAGTCATAAATGCCACATTGGTTCCATCATAGAAACGATAAAAATTTGTAAACCAGATATTTTTGATTAAGTTTGCATCCTCAAATCTTCAGGGTCGGGTGAAAGTCCCAACCGGCGGTATAGTCCGCGACCCTTTGTTTTTGTTCTAAAAGCAGAGGCTGAGCCGTTGAAACTACGGCACCGACGGTAAAGTCCGGATGGAAGAAGATGGATCTCCATAGGTTCACTATGGAGAGAACATATTTAGCCCTGTCAGATTGTATTTTTTAAGTTTAACTTTTAACTACAACTGACTTTATGCTTATTAAGTCATTATCTCTGCTTGCAGCGGTAATGTTGGGACACAATGGTGCTCCAACCGCTGCTGATGACACCCTTACACTTAATGGGGTGACAATTTCCGCTAGAGTCGCTAGCGCTAGTAAATCTTCTCTTCGTCTTACAGACATCTCAAGAGAAATGATTCTCCAAAGAGCCACCGGTAACACATTCCCAGAACTCATGAGAAATGTTCCAGGCATCTACTCAACTGCTGAAACAGGTAGTTACGGTGATGCAAAGATCAACATCCGAGGTTTCAAGCAGGAGAACATCGCAATACTTCTCAACGGAATTCCTATCTCCGGCCTAACTTCAGGCAGCATGTACTGGAACAACTGGATGGGTCTTGCTGATGCAACAGCATCAATCCAGGTCCAGAAAGGTATCGGTAACTCAATGCTCGCTGACAACTCTGTAGGTGGAACAATCAACATCATCACAACACAGCCTTCCGAGAAGGCATCATCCGAGGTCGGTTATTCCCTCACTGGATACGGCACCAACAGTGCCTTCTTCAATGTGAATTCAGGAAGCCTTGGAAAGGGATGGTCATTCAACCTTATGGGATCACATAACTGGGGATCCAGCTATGTTGAGAAGACAGGTCTTTCAACCTGGTCATACCTTGCCACAATCGTAAAGAAGTTCGGTTCCAGAAACAGCCTTAACTTCACAGCACTCGGATCTCCTGAAAGACATGAGCAGAGATCCTCAAGACTCACTTACAGTGAAGTCGAGAAGTATGGTTTCGCATACAGCAAGAACTGGGGTTACTACACAGACGACAAGGGAGAGAAAAAGGAAAGAACACTTTCCCAGAACACATACTTCAAGCCATACTTCACCCTCACCCATACTTATGACAGTAGAGACGGAAGCAGAGGTGTGCTCGTTGTAAATTCAATCTACACAGCTATTGCTAATGGAGGTGGATTCTACACAGAGAGCACAGGTAGAAGAATCGCAGCTTTCCTAGACCAGGACGGCCACATTGACTGGGATGCAGCAAAGGCATTCAACCAG
Organism: Bacteroidales bacterium; assembly: GCA_024402125.1. Taxonomy (GTDB): domain Bacteria; phylum Bacteroidota; class Bacteroidia; order Bacteroidales; family UBA932; genus Cryptobacteroides. The sequence continues at coordinate 4,631 of JAKSJT010000076.1, read as the reverse complement.
ACAGTCGTGGACCAGAACGGAAAGAGGGCTCAGAACATTATGTCAGATTATCTTGCTGGCCATGTTCAGGCAGGACTAAAGTCAAGTGTCATCTTCAACCTTGGCGAAAGCATCAACATCGACGCTGGTCTTCACTACCAGATATTCAAGACATGGGAGAAAGAAAGAATCACTGACCTACTGGGAGCTGACTACTGGTACGAGGACTATGCAAACAAGTCAATCGGCGGTCTTATGGGCAGAAACCCAATAAAGAAAGTCGGTGACTATGTGAGAACCCAGAACGGTAGAGACCAGAACTACGGAACCATCTACGCTATCGGAACATTCAACCCTGGAGGCAAGGACAACACAATTGTAACCCTCGGTGTGTCTGCAGGAGGTACAGTTCTTAGAAGATGGGACCTTTACAACTACTCGGAAGCTGACAAGTTCAGCAAGTGGGCATCAAAGGCAACAGGCAGCATCAAGGGAGGTATTCTCCAGAAAGTGTCACGTTCATCAAGCATCTATGCCAATGCAGCAGCTGTCAGCAGAGCTCCATACGCAAATGTATTTTTCTCCAACGGAAATAACTCCATTTCAAAGGACATCACAAACGAGAAGAACTACATGGGAGAGCTCGGTTACAGGTTCGTCGGCAGCAAGTTCTCAGCAGAAGCGACAGCGTATGGTGCATACTGGAAGGACAAGAGCCTTCTTTCAAACGCTTACAAATCACTTGACGAAGATCCATACAAGTTCATGATCAAGGGTCTTGATGCCATCCATTACGGTGTGGAAGTAAATGCAACCTACAAGATTGTAAAGGGAACAAGCCTTAGTGCATACGCATCTTACGGTCAGTGGAAATGGAAGAATGACGTCAATGCAACAATCTACGACCCTTATACAATGCAGCCAGCATCTACTATTAAGGTATTCTCTGACGGTCTTCATGTAGGAGACGCTCCTCAGACACAGATCGGTGCATTCATCGAATCAGACCTCTCCCCTCTTGTAAAGGGTCTTGCTCTTAACCTTGACTGGAACTTCAATGACAGACTCTGGGCTGACTTTGATCCTATCACAAGAACAAACGAGAATGACCGTTCTGACTCATATAGAATACCTTCATATCATCTTGTGAATATGGGTCTATCGTACAGCAACAAGATTGGAGTATGCGGATTCACAGTATTCGCAAATGTCAGAAACATCACTAACGCCCTATATATTGAAAGAAGTAAGGACGGTACAAACCACGACAAGGACACCTTCCAGGGCTATTGGGGAAACAGAAGAAACTTCAATTTCGGTATAAGACTGAAATTTTAGATGATCGATTCATGTCATAGTTAGTGCAACGAACTAACAAACTCTAAAACCACTATTTATTTAAACACTAATTTTTAAAGTAGAACACTATCTATAACCGACCTAAACTTCATCAAATGACCGGAGAAACCTGTGAAGGTGATCTCCGGTCTATTATTTATGTTTGATTAGCTAAATTCCTAATCCCTTCTCTATATCAAGGACGACATAGGCATCCCTGAAATACTCCTCCCAGGTATCGTCTTCATACATATCCTGAACACTTTCACTATAGTATCCAGGGCCTTCAACTTCGGTTATCTTGAGTGCATTGTCATCAATACTGACCGAACACTCCTTTGACTTATACTCAATAAGGAAGGATATTTCATCCTGATTTGTAAACAGGTCCTCAACTATCTTTCCAAGTTCTGAAAGACTCTCAATTATATATTGTACCATACTTTGTGATAGTTTCCTGTTTACTTTTTGAAGATCAGCTGAGCAAAATTGTATAGACCATATCTCCATACAACAAAATCATGTTTGCCTTCAGGATAAGCTATGCAAGTACAAGGGATCCCCTTCTCGTCGCAAAAGGCCTTCAGGCGGGAGCTGTTGTACATAAGGTTATCCGCTGTTCCGCATACCATCCAAAGAAGAGAGTTCTGCTTTCTGAACTTGTTCACATCTGGAATCAGTTCTTCTGGCATCTTGGTGTTCGGTGCTGATGAGAATCCTCCTACGTATGCGAACTTATCCATATGACCGAGTCCAAAATTTAGGCTCTGTCCTCCTCCCATTGAAAGGCCTGCAATCGCTCTATGCTTTCTGTCAGTGTACACTTTGTATTTGCCTTCGATAAATGGGATTAGGTCATTTAGAAGATCAAATTCAAAGTTTGCAAAAGCAGCAGATCCAAGGTACACATTACCGACAGGTCGGTCATCTTCCTGAGCTCTTCCGTTTGGCATTACAATGATCATCTCCTTAGCATTTCCCTTAGCGATAAGGTTATCCATGATCACATTTGGAGCACCACCCTCAAGCCACTCCTTTTCATCACCTCCAATACCATGGAGAAGATAAAATACAGGATACTTCTTCTTAGGATTATACTTAGGAGGGAGATAAATAGTCGCCTTGCGGATTGTCCCGACAGTGGTGGACTTATATTCAACTGTCTCGATTGTTCCGTGGGATATATTCAGGTCATCCATATCATATCCCTTAGGGGCTTCAACATACGGATCAAAATCGCACTTGACTTCCGGCATAGGGAATCCTCCAGGTCCACCCGGAGGCTGGGCCATCATAGAGATGGTGCAAAGGAGTATAATCGCAAAGGAAAAGAGTATTTTCTTCATAGAAGGTAGAACATTGTTTGTGGTTAGTAATTAACGAAATAAAACGATTTAAAGATAAGGAGTATTATCAAATAAACAATACTCTTGGATAATAATTTCCAAAAAAGACTCGCCCATGCAATCGAATAAGTCTATACTACCGAAATAGTGTCCGATTTTCCTTTCAGAAATCCACTTGCATCTATCTATGACCATCAAAACAAATACGGCCGTAACTCTATCGAAGGCAATTGCTTTGGATCTCACAGAGTATGGAAGAAATCACTCAAAGAACGAAAGCACCCCTGTCACAGTGAAGGCCAAAATCTAGCCAAAGATTATCAATGCGAGAAATAACTCGCAATTCTTGCGAATTAATTTGATATTTTATTCGCTGAAATATGCATTTGTCGCGAATTAACAATGAAACTACCGTCAAGGAAAGAATATCCAATCTGGACTATAACCAAAATAAGTCCGGAATCATTCCTGATTCCAGACTTATCCTTAAGTATATGTCGTATCTCGCCGCGAAATAAACTCTCCTAGAACTTCAGTGCAAGACCGAATCCATGATCCTGAGCACCGAACTGAAGGTTGACCTTGCTGGCGTGGTTTCCTGCATTGTAGTCAGCAGATACCCACTCGAGTCTTCTCTTTCCGATAATTGTAAGAGGAATACTTGCTTCCACGCAGGTCAGACCAGCAGTCATTGCCACGATACCTGTAACATAGGTAATTATAGGGAAAACAGGCATATAATCATCATACGAGTCTTGCATAGCAACAATAGCGACTTCTGAACCTATCATCGCCACTAGTCCTGCTCCAAATGCAGAAAAACCGGCAATTCGAAGCTTGCGACCGGCTTCCACCTGGGTTCTCGCTCCTTCATATGTTTCTGAATATACTGATGGAGAAATGATATCTCTAACATCCTGATCTGACAATTTCACTCCATTAATTGAAAGAAAGCGTCCATTTCTTTCAATTGTCGGTGCCTGTGCTGATGCAGCAAAGGCAGCTACAGCAGCAAGTATAATCGTTAAAATCACTCTTTTCATATCTTCTTTATTATCAATTGTTTATAAATTGCTCTAACTATAGATTTGCTAGAATTTAAGAGCCAGACCGAATCCATGCTCCTGAGCACCGAGGTCTAGTTTAGCACTGCTTCCGTGAGCTGCGTAATTATAGTCTTCCGCTACCCAATCAAGGCGCTTCTTTCCTATTACTGTCAATGGAATGCTGACCTCGACAGCAGTAAGTCCGGCTGTCATCAAAAGGAGTCCACCACCGAATCCAATCCATGCTAATGCAGAACCTTCAAGTTCTCTCTCAACCGGCTCACCATAATCATTATAATACTCAACATAGCCTGCATTCATACCTCCCAGGATAAATGCTGGAAGTCCTACTCCAAAACCGATAAGTCCATAAGTACGAAGTTTTCTACCTGCATTCATCTGCTTTCTAGCTCCTTCATATGTCTCAGAATATACTGATGGAGAAATGATATTTCTGACTTCCTGATCTGAAAGTCTCACTCCATTAGATGAAAGGAAGCGACCGCTTCTTTCAAGGGTTGGAGCCTGAGCTGATGCAGCAAAAGCAGCCACAGCTGCAATTATAATTGTAATGATGATTCTTTTCATAGACATTATTATTAAAAAGTTCCTTGTTAACTGCACAAATGTACTCTTATTTCTCTTGCGAGCAATAGATTATTTCATTAAAAAGGACCCTGTACATCTGATGTCCTGAACTGACGCACCGATAAGAGCAGTATACTCTCCTTTGGCCGTCTCCCACTGTGTGGTCTTCTCGTTGTATGAAGCGAGCTCATATGGAGTTATCTTCATTGAAAGCCTCTGGCTTTCTGATGGAGCCAGTTCCTTTGTCTTTGAGTATGCCTTCAGCTCACATGATGGTTTATCCAATCCACCGGACGGCGCACTGACATACACCACTACAATCTCCTTTCCACTG
>JAKSJT010000075.1 GCA_024402125.1 Bacteroidales bacterium | reverse complement strand
CTTTCACTCCAGCAGAAGGAATATGTATATCACCTTGCAGAAGCAGCAAAGTGGGGAAGAGACATCTACTGGGACCAGAACGCATCAGGTAACCTTGCACTTCGTAAAGTTCTCGAGAACATAATTACAAACTACAAGGGAGACAAGACTTCTGAAAACTACAAGAACTTTGAAGTATACGCTAAAAGAGTATTCTTCTCTAATGGTGTTCATCATCACTACGCAGAAGACAAGTTCTTCCCTCAATGCAGCAAGGAGTACTTTGCTGAACTCATGAATGCAGTCAATGCATTTGACCAGGATGTACTTGATTATGTATACGACAATGTAAACGGTCTTCAGAGAAGATCAACAAGCAGCGATGGAGATATCGTCAGACTCTCAGCTGTGAACTTCTACGAGAATGTTTCCAGAAAAGAAGTTGAAGACTATTACAACCGCATCGCAGACAAAAACGACCAGCGCCCTATTTCATATGGCCTCAACACAAAGGTCGTAAAGGAGAACGGAAAGATCGTTGAGAAGCCATGGTGCGTAGGTGGAATTTACTCAGCCGAAATCTCAAAGATCTGTGAAGAGCTTGAACTCGCAGCAAAGGTAGCAGAGAACGATGCCCAGAAAAAGTATATCAGTCTTCTTATCGAATACTACAAGACCGGTGACCTTCGCAAATGGGATGAGTACAATATCGAATGGGTAAAGGAACTCGACGGGACTGTTGACTTCGTGAACGGATTCGTGGAAGACTACAATGACCCACTTGGAAGAAAGGGAGCATGGGAAGCTGATGTAAACATCAAGGACCACAAGGCATCAGAGCGTTCAGTAATCCTTTCCACAAATGCACAGTGGTTTGAGGATAACTCACCGGTTGATCCTAGATTCAAGAAACCTGAAGTTAAGGGCGTTTCTGCAAAAGTTATCAATGTAGCCTGCATCGCAGGTGACGCCTACCCATCTACTCCAATCGGTATCAACCTTCCAAACGCAGACTGGATCCGTAAGGAGTATGGCAGCAAATCAGTTACTATTGCAAACATCACCCATGCATACGACTTCGCTGCAAACGAGTCTCCTAAGAACATGCTTGACGAGTTCGCATGGGATGATGCTGAGAAGGAACTTGTAAGAAAGTGGGGTTCATACGCTGACGAAATCCATACAGACCTTCACGAGTGTCTTGGACATGGTTCCGGACAGCTTCTTCCAGGCGTATCTACAACAGCAATGGGTGAGTACTCATCTGCACTTGAGGAAACTAGAGCTGACCTCTTCGGTCTCTACTACTCAGCCGATCCAAAGATGGTTGAGCTCGGAATCATGCCTGATAAGGATGCCTATAAAGCTGAATATGCATCATACATCAGAAATGGTCTATTCACACAGTTCACTAGAGTAGAACTTGGAGCAAAGAACACAGAAGCTCATATGCAGAACAGAAAGCTCATTGCAGAGTGGTGCTACGAAAAGGGAAAGCAGGACAATGTCATCGAGAAGAAGACTCGTGACGGAAAGACATTCTTTGTTGTAAACGACTATGAGGCTCTTAGAGGACTCTTTGCTGAGCTTCTTGCAGAGATCCAGAGAATCAAGAGTGAAGGAGACTATGAGGCTGGTAAGAACCTCATTGAAACTTACGCTGTAAACATCGATCCAGCCCTCCACAAGGAAGTGCTTGAAAGATATGCAAAGCTTGACCTCAAGCCATATGGTGGATTTGTGAACCCTGACATCGTTCCTGTAGTGAAGGATGGAAAGGTCGTTGACTACAAACTTGAGTATGCAAACAGTTTCCTTGAGCAGCAGCTCAAGTACGGAAAAGAGTATTCACTCTAATAAGTACAAGGAAACACTCATAAACACATGTTAATGAAGAAGGAGATGAATCACTGAATGCGATTCATCTCCTTCTATTATGAAAACTACACAAAAGATTATCTTAGATTGTTAAGGTATCGTGCGAGGTAACTTGCGACAAGCTGGTAGCCTCTCTCTCTATGAGCGGCAAGGTCGTATGAACCATCTCCTACAGGGAAAGCACTGATTTTATTGAAGTCAAAGACTGCAACTGTGGATCCTGTTGTTGTATCGATAACAGATACGCTTCCAGTTGCCCATCCCTTTGAGTTAGTTGTTACTCCACCGCCTGGATTTCCGTAGCAGAACTTGTCCAGTTTGAAGGACATCTGGTATGCTGCACTTGATTCGGAAGCTACGATGGATCCTTTACGAGAGTAGGAGTTGAATGAATCTTCAAATGCTTTCTGGGCAGACTGAAGTTCCTGGTAATAGCTGGATGACTCCTTATCCGTACAACGGATATAATCAGATACACTCATGTACTGATTTGTTGCATTGTCATAGATTTCGCTGTTGGAATAATCGTAGACTACAGAGAAGGTAGCACTAGGACTAGAAATAGAAACTGCAGAGCCTTCACGGAGATCAAACTGCTTAGGTATGGTAAATAGATACACCATACTAAGCGCAAAGAGCGCAATAATAAAAGTTCTCATAATTTAGTTTAAGTTTAGTTTTGTTTAAGTCTAGGCAAATATACAAAATTTAAACGTTTAAGTAACATTAGTGACAAAAAAATGACAAAAAAATGACAAAAAAACATCCGACCCAAAGGCCGGATGTCTATGAAGTTAAAGATTTACGCAACTGCTTAATCGTTAACGCTTTCTCTAAATCTGAAATCTTTTCTAGCAAACTTGTAGCTCAATGATTTTGCACCTTCTGTCTCCACGGTTACTTTCACAGAGTCTGTTCCTGGAATAATTGGTTCAAGAGATGTAATATCAAAGCTGTTAATAAGGTCGTAAACAGAATAGCTTATTGCATCCTTTGGTGCGTGTCTGTTATAGAGAAGATTGAACTTGATTGTATTGTCAGTAACATCAGCAGGATTATATACCAGAGAGACAGTAGGTTTAATACCTGCATCATTCTTCAAGACATATGAACCTTTGCCGATTACATTAAGATATCCTCTATATACCCAAATCTGTTCAAATGAATCTAGCTTGTACACACTGTCTGCCAGGAAGAGGTTTTCTGCCTGAGCCTGCTCCAAAGTCTTGATCTGGCCCATATCAAGGAAACGTCCGAATGTAATATCTGCATTATTTACAGTATACTCTTTCTTCTCTTCAGAATAATCAAGTTCATTCTTATAATAGTTGAAATACATGTACGCACGCTTGTAGTCACCAAAGCCCTTGTTGTCTGTAATCTTGTTGACACTTTCCTTAGTAGGTTTAATGACACCACCGCCATCCATGAAGAATATTGTATTGCCTCCTTCATTAGCAATAGTAACAAAACTAGCAGAAGAGAGGAAGTGGTCATCATTATTTAAAAACTCACATGATGACATTGCAAATGTAGAAATGGCGATAACAGCCGCATTTGAAAGTATTCTGAAAATGTGTTTCATAACTGGTTAAAAGTTTCCTGAAAAACAGGAAGAAAAAAAATATCAGGTAAAGCCATTAAACAGAATTGCCATCCTGTTTATTTGGTGCACAAATTTAATTAAAAAACGCAAGAATTCGAAAATACGTCATCTCCAGAGAATCTTTGCATGGGTCATCACAATAGTCTTATTCCGAAATAATGACTATTTTTGCGTATTGATTTAAAAATGAACAAAATGGCAAAAGTTAAGATTGAAACTCCCAAAGGAGATATTATAGTTAAGCTTTACGACGAGACTCCACTTCACCGAGACAATTTCCTCAAGCTCGCATCAGAAGGATACTACAACGGTACATTGTTCCATAGAGTCATCAAGGACTTCATGGTTCAGGGAGGAGACCCACAGAGTAAGGGTGCGAGCAAAGGCGCTAGACTTGGATCAGGCGGACCAGGATACACAATCCCAGCTGAGTTCAACCCATCACTTATCCATAAGAGAGGAGCTTTGGCCGCAGCACGACTTGGCGACGAGGCAAACCCTAAGAAAGAATCTAGCGGTTCTCAGTTCTATATTGTCTGGGGTCAGAAGTATTCTGATTCTCAGATGGGTCAGCTTGCAAAACAGATGATGGTACAGGCTCAGAACAGTGTATTCGGTGAACTCGTTCAGCAGAGAAAGAAGGAGATCATGGACATGAGAAGAAACCGTGACCATGCTGGTCTCCAGGCTCTCCAGGATGAACTCTCAGCAATGACAGAGGCCATAATCGCAGAGAAAGGTCTCGGTAAACTTACCGCAGAACAGAAGGAAACCTACAAGACATTAGGTGGAACTCCATTCCTAGACGGACAGTATACAGTCTTCGGAGAGGTTGAAAGCGGACTCGAGGTAATTGATGCAATCCAGAACTGCAAGACCGACTCTTCTGACAGACCTTCAGAGGACATCACAATGAACGTCACAGTCATTGAATAACAAAACCGAGCAATGAAACGAACTGGACATACTATAACTTATAGCTTTATTGCAGGACTATGCCTTCTAGGTGCAGTATCCTGCAGTAGCACCAGCTCATCCAAGGAAATAGTCGTCGGCATCTCTACAGGATTCAATGAGAGTGCTGCCAGCATGAGCCTCAATGATACCTACACCGAATCAATCCGAAAAGCAGGTGGTATACCCGTAATGCTACCACTGGTAAAGGATTCGCTGTTCTGCGAAAGACTTCTGTCTAATATTGATGCTCTCATCTTATCAGGAGGAGAAGATGTAGATCCTTTACGCTATGGAAGAGACACAATTCCAGAATGCGGTTACATAAATGGGCCGAGAGACACTTCCGACCTGATGCTTGGAAGATGTGCAATACGTCATGGTATTCCAATCCTCGCAATATGTAGGGGAGAGCAGGTGATGAACGTTGCACTTGGTGGAACCCTTATTCAGGATATTCCAACTGAAGTAGACAACCACATAGCCCACAGCCAATCTCTTCCAAGGACTGAACCTACACATACTATATTTATGGAAGGGGAGTCAGTTCTGAAGACTATTCTAGAAGGAGTTGACTCAATTGGAGTCAATTCATTCCACCACCAGTCAGTTGATGACATAGCACCAGGACTAACAGTTACCGCAAGAGCATCAGACGGAGTTGTTGAGGCATACGAAGGATTCCCGAGATATGATATTATCGGTGTACAGTTCCATCCTGAAGGATTTGCAAAGAATAATGACAAGACATTCCTTGCTGTTTTCTCTAACCTAATAGATAGAGCAAAAAAAGCAAATAGAAAATAGTCCAGTTCTCAAAAAAACGAATAATATCAAATATGATGGCACTTTGGATAAAGACCAGGGTGCCATTATTTTATTATCATGGGAGAACATGTATTTGATGTCCAAAACATCCACTACACTATTCTAAATACGGAAAATAAATAGTATCTTGCATTATATTATTGACGTTATAAATGCCAATGAACGAATTTAGCATAGACATAAAATCTGTCATGGAACGAAAGTTCGGTAAGGGTAAAGTACCTGGACCACTTATCTGGCTCCTAAAAAGACTTTTCCATATTGACTTCATGAACAGATTCTTTGAACAAGGTTACACAGGTGTTGAGTTCTGCACCAAATGTCTTGAATACCTTGATGTCAAAATCAACATAATAGGAGAGGAGAATCTTCCAAGTGAAGGTCTTTATACATTTGTATCCAATCATCCGCTCGGAGCTGTCGATGCAGTAGCAGAGAATCACATTCTAGGAACCCATTACGGAACAATCCGATTCCTGGCAAATGATTTTCTCCTTAGCATAAAGGGGCTTGCTCCTCTTATGGTTCCTGTCAACAAGACTGGTTCACAGTCAAAAGGCATATCTCAGGCCATCAATGATTCATACAGCACAGGTGACCAGATGCTAATCTTCCCAGCAGGTAAAGTATCTCGTAAAGACGAAAATGGTGAGATTATGGATCAGAAATGGTCCAAGACCTTTATCACAAAGAGTATCGAATTCCAAAGAGACGTAGTTCCGATCAAGTTCATCGGAAAGAACACAAAGAGATTCTACCTTGTCAGCAAACTGGACAAGTGGGCATCAAAGAAAGGTCTGAAATTCCCTCTAGCTATGGTGATGCTTCCTGGACAAGTATACAGAGCTCAGCATAAGACATATACCATGGTCATAGGAAAACCTATACCTTGGACAACTTTCGACTCAAGCAAGACACCTGCACAATGGGCAGATTATGTCAAAAGCATAGTATACAATTTAGACAAATAGATCAATGAAGAAAATAATTCCTCCAGTAGATAAGGAGCTTATTAAGGCTGAACTAACTCAGGACAAGTTACTTCGTGAAACGAACAAAGCTGGAAACCAGATTTATATCGTAACCGGTCAGAATTCTCCTAACGTCATGAGGGAGATTGGACGACTCCGTGAAATTGCATTCAGAGATGGTGGTGGTGGAACAGGTATGGAACTTGACATAGACAAGTTCGATACAGATCCAGCATACGGATACAAGCAGATGGTCCTCTGGGATCCTGAAGCAGAAAAGATCGTTGGTGGATACAGATATGTACTTTGTGATGAGATTGTTTACACTAGAGAAGGACAGCCAATCCTTACATCATCACATATGTTCCATTTTACAAAGCACTTCATCAAGCATTACATACCTCATACAATTGAACTCGGAAGATCTTTTGTATCGGTAGAATACCAGAGTACAAAAGCAGGAGCAAAGAGCATATTTGCACTTGACAACCTGTTCGACGGACTAGGAGCCCTAATGGTTCTTCATAAGGGAAGAATGAAGTATTTCTTTGGTAAGATGACAATCTATAATTCTTACCCTAAAGAAGCAAGAGAGCTTATCCAGGTCTTCCTTAACAAGCACTTCCCAATGGTGAAGCAGCTTATCAAACTAAGAAAGGAAGTTAAAGTCGGAAACTCCAGAAAATATAGGAGTCTTTTGACCTCTGAAGAGTTCAAGGAGGACTACAAGAACCTTAAAACAAATATTGCAGCATATGGAGTAAACATCCCGCCTCTTGTTAATTCATACATGAATCTATCTGAGAAGATGATTTACCTTGGAACAGGAGTCAATGATGAGTTCGCTGATGTGTTCGATTCTGGAATCCTTATCCCATTTGCAGACATTGCTCCGGCAAAGGTCATAAGACATATGGATTCATTAAAGGAGAGTTTCAAGAAACTTAAGAACAAGCTGAAGAAGAAGTTCTAGTCAAATTTTTCTATCATCAATAACAAAAAAAACGGATGGCCAAAACATCCGTTTTCTTTTGTATATAAGATAGAACTATCGTCTACCGCCTGGGAAACCTCCCATTGGGAAACCGCCTGGGAATCCGCCACCCATTGGACCACCTGCAGGAGCAGAACCACGTCCACCACCTGTTGTAGATCTTCTAGTGTTGAATGAGTATGAGAGTCTGAACATTACGCTTCTACCGAAGTTGTGAACCCATCTGTTAGAGATGTAGTCATTATTCATAGAAGAAGTGAAGCCTGATGTCTTGTTGAAGAGGTCATGAATCATAACTGATAAATCAACATTGTTACGAGGACCGAATCTCAAACCTGCAGAAAGATCAAGGATATTATCGTTAATGCCCTTGTAGTTCTGGTCAACACCCTGCATAAATGTCTTAGTGTAGTTACCGCTTACATAACCCTTCTTAAGGATGTTGTTTACTTCTGCACCAGCAGTAATTGACTCTGTGAAGTAATCCTTAGAGTTATTAAGAGTGTTAATAGAGTAAATGTAAGAACCACGACCATTGAGGTTGAATCTGACATTTCTAGAGAAGTTACTTCTAAGACCAAGGGATACATTAGGAGAGTAGTTTGTAGTTCTTGTAAGAACATTGTTGATAAACTCTGGTGTGTTATCCCAGCTCATAGATACATTAGTATTGAGGTTACATCTGATGAATTTGAGCTCTGTGTCGTATCTTACTGAAGCGTTTGCGCTGTATCCATCAGGTACATTCACATAAGTTGTGAATGATGAAGTAGCAGGCATTACATACTCAGGATATCCGTAGTCAGCAAGTGTTCCTTCCTTAGCGAAATAGATCACGTTGCTAGCGATTCTATTCTGGTTGAGTCTGAATGAAGCGTTCACGCTGATTGTGCTGATGCTCTGGCTCATTGTAGATGACTCGAAGTCACCAAGTGGAGTAGAGAATGATGCATTGATAGAGTGTGAGCGGCTCTGCTTAAGGTTTGGATTACCACCTCTTACATGATAAAGGTCTGTATTGTTGATACGTGGACGAACCTGCTCGAGGGATGGAGTACTTGTTGAAGAAGAGTATCTGATGCTCCAACGGTTCATAAGACCTTCTGTACCGATTGAGATAGAAGGAGACCATGAGTTGAATGCATGATCATATGGATCATAGATTTCCTCACCATTACGAGGATAGTGCTCTTCCTTAGCGAGTCTTACAGAGTTGTAAGAGACGTTAGCTCTAAGAATAGGGCCTTCCTTCCAGAGTGCGTTGCTATAACCAAGCTGCATTGTATGTGTGTAGTTGTCGTTGGTCATAGTATTGGTATTGATCTCATCAATGCTCCTATTGTCGAGGAGATTGTAAGCGATCTGCTCAGTCTGGTTGTATGTCTGTCTATATGAATAAGAGAAGTCAACTGACTGTCTGTCGCTGATCTCGAGACGAACGTTAGGAGAAACTGAGAGGTTACGGCTAGGGTTGCTAGTGGTAATCTCAAGTTCCTTGTATGAGATTGTCTGAGTTGTTGTATCAATCTTAGTTGTGAGAGCATCTGAAGATGACTGACCTGCAGAAGCGCTAAGACCAACTCTAAGCACGTTCCAGAAGCCCTTGTTTACATTGAGGCTAACTGAGTATGACTTTCCATCAGAGTTTCTGATATTACTTGAAGATGTACCCTGTCTAGGACCATATGCAGGTGCGCCAGGATCCATCTGATAAGTATAATTAGATGAATATGACTCTGAAAGACCATCGTTAATAGAGAACGAACCGTTAAGTCTGATTGAACCGTCTGGGATGTTCTTTGTTGCACCTACAGAGAATGAATGATTACCACTCTCAGAGATAGATCTAGATGATGACAACTGCTTTCTTGCATCATAGAGACCTTCCTTAGGGAAGTAGATCTGCTCAGATCTGCTCTCATTTACATTATATGAGCTACGGTATGAATAGCTACCGTTGATCTGACCAAGGACATAGTTCTTAACCTTCTTGTGCATCCACTTCTTTGTTGCAGAAATGCTGACATCGAAAGACTTCAAATCTGGAGAACCACCGCCTGACATTGCTGCTCCAAAGACTGCGCCTCTGATTCGGTTAGCTGCACTGTTGATGTTATTGGCATTAACAGAAGCGTTAACCTGAAGCTTCTCTGAAGACATTGATACTGTTGCACCAGTTGTATATCTGAACTTGTGGTATGTTGTATCTGTATCGAAACCGCCACCTACGAGAACATTTCCGTTGATAACCATGTTAGCCTTTGTCTTTGTAGAGATATCAAGGACACGCTCCTTAGACTCATTCTGGCTGATCTTATGACGAGGGTCCTTGTTTGCATACTCCTGGAATGACTTGATAGAAACAACTTCCTCAGCAGGAAGGTTGTTAAGAGCACTCATTGGAGAGTTACCGAAAAGAAGAACTCCGTCGACATAAACATTGGAAACAGCTTCACCGAGGACTGTAACACCAGTAGATGTAGCTTCCACACCAGGCATCTGCTCAATGATATCGATTGCCATCTCACCCTTGTTGTACTTGACAGCAGCTGCGTTCATCACGATTGTATCAGCAACGATAGAAAGTGGTGGAACTTTAGCTGTTACAACTGACTGGGTAAGAGTCAGATCTTCTGGCTTAAGATAGATTTCCATAGGGTTCTGGCCTGGGCTGATTGAAATGTTTCTTTCAATCTTCTCATAACCCATAAGGCTAACTTTAAGAGTTGCAGGACCAACTGGAACGCTTCTGAGGAAGAAACTACCTGAAGCACCGATGACAGCATAAACGCTATCAATGATAGCCTGCTCACCAGCTGCCTTCTTAGCTGCTACATTAGCAAGGTTGTTTGCTCTCTTCTCGAAGGAGATGATAACAACAGCACCTTCTGCACCTTCTGGTTCAGCATCCGGTGTTTCAGGTGTAAGCATAACCTTACCGTTTACTGAACCTGAGGACTGGTTTCCACCACGTCCAAAATTCTGTCCACCTCTGTTAAAGTTAGCGCCACCGAAACCTCCTGGTCTCTGTGCAGATGCAATACCTGCAGCCGCAAACATAAGGAAAACCACCATCATGATGGTTCTTAAAATACACTTCATGAAATATAAGTTTATTGCTTTAAATAAATTTCCAAATCCTTAGACAAAAGGATAAGTGGAAGGTTTAATTAAATCTAAAGATTTATGTGATATTTTTTTAAAATTTTTATATAAATCGTTTTGGATTATTGAGCTGAATTATCTTATCTTCGGCAAATACATTATTCCCCCATGCAACTCGCCAAAACACTTCTACTTACATCCCCTGCTCCCATCGCC
>JAKSJT010000074.1 GCA_024402125.1 Bacteroidales bacterium | reverse complement strand
AAACAAGAAGATGCAGGTCTGCTCATTCCTCTGGGTATACTACGGATTCCCGACAAGCTTCTATGAAGGAAAGAATGCTGAGGAGATGAGAAACGACTGCGGTCGTATCATGGGTAAGGAGGATGACGCAGAAGTTGATTGCGCATGCGGTATTCCAGATAGCGGTATCGGAATGGCAATCGGTTATGCTGAAGGCCACAATGTCCCTTATCAGAGAGCAATCGCCAAATATACTCCTACATGGCCTCGTTCATTCATGCCAGCTAACCAGCAGACAAGAGACCTTGTCGCAAGAATGAAGCTCATTCCAAACAAGGCAATCCTTAAGGATAAGAGAGTCCTTTTCTGTGATGACAGTATCGTAAGAGGAACTCAGCTCAAGGACAACACAAAGGTTCTTTATGAGCTTGGTGCTAAGGAGATTCATATGAGAATCGCTTGTCCACCGCTTATCTATGCTTGTCCATTCGTTAACTTCTCAGCTAGTAAGAATGTTCTCGAGCTTATCACAAGACGAGTAATTCAGGACTTCGAGGGTGATTACGACAAGAATGTTGACGCATATGTCAAGACTGGATCTCCAGAGTACAACAGAATGGTTGATGAGATCGCTAAGAGACTCAACCTTACAACTCTTAAGTTCAGTAAGCTTGAAACTCTCGTTCAGGCAATCGGACTCCCTAAGTGTGATATCTGTACACACTGCTTTGATGGAAGCTCATTCTACACACTTGAAGAGCACAACACACAGGAGTCACTTTTTGACAAGTAGTCTTTAAACTAGATATTTTAGGGGATAGTTGAGTCAAAAGCTCAACTATCTTTATTTTTCTCTCTTTTAGGGAAGTATTTTGCAGGCAGTTGCGTTTAATTATGCGTATCTGCTAGAATTTTAAATTAACGTATGATTGAAAAAACAAATATGAGTCGCGTCGATATTATCGTCCCAGTCTACAATGTGGCTCCATATCTTAGAAGATGCCTGGATAGCATCCTTTCTCAGACAATGCCAGATTGGAGGGCGATTTGTGTGGATGACGGCTCTACTGACGAAAGCGCATCAATACTTGATGAATATGCCTCAGAGGATGAGAGGTTTGTTGTTGTCCATACAATGAATGAAGGTCTATCCGCTGCCAGAAACATTGGTATGGAGCTGTCTTCCTCCGAATATATCATGTTCATCGATTCGGATGACTTCATCCATCCTCAGACATTGGAGATAGGAACCTTTCTAGCAGACAGGGACTCTTCCGATATAGTTACATGGTATAGAGACAGCAATTACCGTAACCGTGAAATAAGATTCGCAAAGTATCTGGGAAAAGATACAGTAAGTCTAGTCCCTAGAAGATATTCCACCCGTTATGATCTGAATTCTATCAGGACAAGTGTAGTGGATGATTTCGGAAGAGTGTGCACGGATTGGCGTCATCCTCAGATGAGCGTTAACATAAAGCATTGCTTTGTGTGGCGTCATCTCTTCAGAAGGTCGTCAGTTGTTGACCTGAAATTTGTTCCAAGGCAGAAGTATGAAGATATAGTATGGTGGAGCGAACTGATGCTTAGGCCGCTTAAGGCCACAATCACATCTCTGCCTCTATATTATTATTACCCGAACTTCGGATCCATCACAAAGGCTTCAACAAGACTCGATAAGACTTGCGAGATACTTCGGGGGCTCTCTATCGTTTACAGAAGTTATAGGAAATCATCTTCCTATGAGCAGATGTCCAGGTGGAGCCATAATATCAAATGGGCGATTCTTTTCGGTTCAGCAAAGAAACTGGATGAGATGACAGAAGGGGATACCTCAGAACTTATTCATCTGCTGTCAGATCTTAGAGATATGGGGTTCTTTGAGGATGCTACGACTGTAAAGGAAATATGGGCAAGATCTAAGTTTATCCATTTCATAACAGGAGAGCCAAGACCTCTATTAGGTTCTATGATCCTGAAGATGAGAGTATATGCGGCGAGATAACAAATGATGCGGTTTAGCTGATAGTGCTAAGCCGCATCATTGTTAATTGTATACTGTATGATCTATAGGATTCTAGATGATCTCAACTTTCATGCTTTTGAGTGTCTTGATATCCTTTTCGGTAATCTTGCTGTCTGTAATGATAGCATCCACAAGTGATATCTGTCCAAGACTAGCGAAGGAAGCATTTCCGATCTTTGAAGAATCAGCAACAAGGTAAACCTTTCCGGCTGCTCTAATCATGGATGTCTTTACAATAAGGTCACTATGGCTAGGGTAAGTCAGCATCATGTCATTTGAAATACCTGCTGTTGCGAGGAATAGCTTGTCGACATGGATTCCCTTGAAAAGGTTAGCTGCAAGTTCTCCTGTAAGAGAGAGGGTAGGGGCCTTGAACTCTCCACCGGAAACGATCAGGTTGATTCCAGGATTCTCACCTAGGATATATGCAATGTTGATCGCATTTGTGATTACTGTGAGCTGTGAAAAACCTAAAAGGCGTTTTGCGATTTCGGTTGTTGTAGAACCGGAGTCGAGAATAATTGTGTCTCCATTCTGTATCAGGCTTACAGCCTTTGAAGCGATTTCAACCTTCTCCTCCATATGAGTCTGGTTGAAAAGCTTTCCACTTCTGGCAAAATCACCGAAATCCTTGAGCATGGCTCCACCATGCTCTCTAAGGATGAAACCCATCTCTTCCAAAACCTCAAGGTCTTGTCTGATTGTTACTTCAGATACATTGAATAGTTTCGAAAGTGTAACAACCTTCGCATGTCCGTCTTCTCTTATGAGGTTAAGAATCTTTGTTCTTCTTTGGTTCAGTGCCATCTCTTTTATGATTTTCAACTAAGGTAGTGAATTTGGGCGTGAAATACAAAAAATAGCAGAAATGATAGAAATAATATAGTATACATTGTTTCCAAACGAAACTATTTAGGGGAATATTGATAGAAAAATTACGGATTAATTTGTGATTATGTGCCTTCAATCGTTTTATCCGCTTTCGAAAAAGAAAATTTTACTTTCGATTTCTTGCGTTTTATGAAAAAAGTCTATATCTTGCGTAAAAATTGGTACTCACCAAAAAAACTGTATGATAATTCAAAGACCAGAAATATGAATACAAAAGATCTAAAAATTATTTCGGAAACAAATCGAAAGAGGCTTTTAGAGGTAATCTATAATGCCAAAGCAGGTCACACTGGTGGAGATTTGTCTTGTCTTAACATGATGACTGTTCTATATCATCATTATATGAATATAGATCCGAAAGACTTGAAGAATCCAAATAGAGACCGTTTCATTTTGAGTAAGGGTCACTGTGTGGAGAGTCTTTTTGTTGTCCTCGAGTCTCTTGGAATCCTCTCAACAGAGGTTCTCAATACTCTAGGCAAATATGATTCTCCACTTGCTGGACATCCAACTATCAATGTCCCTGGTATTGAGGTGAACTCAGGAGCCCTTGGACATGGATTGCCAATCGGTGTCGGTATGGCTATCGCAGCAAAGATGAACAAGCAGTCTTACAAGACATTTGTCATGATGGGAGACGGCGAGCAGGGTGAAGGCTCGATCTATGAGGCTGCTATGGCAGGTAATCAGTATAAGCTTGACAACCTTGTTGCTATTATCGATAGAAATATGCTTCAGATTAGCGGATGCACTGAAGATGTCATGGCAATTGACAATGTTGTTGAGAAGTGGTCTGCATTCGGTTGGGATGTGATTGTTGTCAATGGCGACAGCATTGAGGATATCATTGAGAAGCTTGATTCAATTGATTATACATGTGGTAAGCCGCATCTTCTCCTTTCCAAGACAACAAAGGGTCTTGGTGTATCATACATGGAGAATGTTGCCAAGTGGCATCATGGCGTTCCATCAGAGGAACAGTATAATCAGGCAATGGAAGAGCTTGAGGCTAGAATTCAAAAAGTTAAGGAGGAAGCTTAATTATGCTTGACAGTAGAAAAACATTTACCGCAACTCTTCTTGAGCTTGCGCGCAAAGATAAGGACATCGTTGTTGTAACAACAGATGCAAGAGGATCAGTGACACTTACTGACTTCTTTAAGGAGCTCCCGGAGCAGAGCGTTGAGTGCGGAATCGCAGAGCAGGATGCTGTCGGTATTTCAGCAGGCCTTGCACACAGTGGAAAGAAGGTATTCTGCTGCGGCCCTGCATGCTTCTATGTGGCACGTTCTCTAGAGCAGGTTAAGGTTGACATGGCATATAGCCAGAACCCTGTAAAGCTTTTTGGTGTAAGTGGCGGTTTCGCCTACGGAGCACTTGGTGCAACACACCATAGCCTTCATGATATCGCAGCTCTTAGAACATTCCCTGGAATGAACATTATCGTTCCATCTGACGGAAACCTTACAGAGGAAGTCGTTAAGGCAATCGTAGACTATCCGGAACCAGTTTATGTAAGAGTTGGTAGAGGTGCAACAAATGAGGTCTACACAAAGGAGAACGTTAAGTTCGCGCTTGGAAAGGCAAACACAATCCTTGAAGGAAATGACATTACACTTGTTGCTACAGGTGAGGCTGTATGGCAGGCTCTTGAGGCTGGAAAGGCTCTCGCAGCTAAGGGAATCTCAGCTAGAGTTCTCGACTGCTCAAGCATCAAGCCATTTGATACAGAGGCTGTTCTTAAGGCAGCTGCTGAGACAGGCTGCATCGTAACAGTAGAGGAGCACAGCAAGTTCGGTGGTCTTGGAGCAATCGTTACAGAGACAGTATCTGAGAATCCAGTTCCAGTTAAGATCCTCGGAATTCCTGATGAGAACGTGATTCACGGAACATCTGCTCAGATCTACCATCACTACGGACTCGATGCAGAGGGTATCGCTAAGACTGCAGAAGAGTTCCTTGCACAGGTAAAGAAATAAGACCATTACTAAAACACTAATCGATCATAGAAAAATCGTATGAAGAGCCAGGTTATTTCAGTTGACCAGAGTACACAGTCAACAAAGGCATTTCTCTTTGACGAGAATGGCAAGCTCCTTAATTCAGCAGGACTTCCTCATAAGCAGATTTTCCCTCGTGAGGGTTGGGTTGAGCATGATCCAATGGAGATATACGCTAATACAGTAGAGGTTATCAAGCAGGTCGTATCCGTTAATTCAGAGCCTGTTGAGTATTCACTCGCCCTTACAAACCAGAGAGAGACTGTTGTTGTATGGAACAAGAACACAGGTCTTCCAATTTGCAATGCAGTAGTATGGCAGTGCATGAGAGGTAAGGACATTTGTGATGACCTTAAGGAGAAGGGATTCTCTGAGATGGTAAAGGCAAAGAGCGGACTTCTCATTGACCCTTATTTCTCAGGTAGTGGTGTTAAGTGGATCCTTGACAATGTAGATGGTGCAAGAGCTGCAGCTGAGGCTGGAGACCTTATGATGGGTACAATCGACTCATGGCTTATCTACAAGCTTACAGGTGGAAAGGTTCATGCAACAGACTATACAAACGCTTCAAGAACACTTCTTTTCAACGTTCATACTCTTGATTGGGATGATGAGCTTCTCGCAATGCTCACAGTTCCTAGAAGCATGATGCCAAAGGCACTTCCATGTGATGCAGTCTATGGTGAGACAACAGTTGAGGGACTTTTCGAGACTCCTATCAAGATTGCTGGTGTACTCGGTGACTCTCATGGTGCTCTTGCAGGCCAGATGTGCTTTGCGGAGGGTCTCGGAAAGGCTACATATGGAACAGGCTCATCAGTAATGGTAAATATCGGAGAAAAGTATGCTGATGCTCCTTCAGGACTTGTAACATCAGTCGGTTTCTCTGCTCTTGGAAAGGTATTCTACGCATTCGAGGGAAATATCCACTGTACAGGTGCAACAATCTCTTGGCTTATCAGAGAGCTCCAGCTCATCGAAACTCCTCAGCAGGCTGAGGACTTCGCAGTTGCTCTTGAGAACAACGGTGGTGTATATGTCATCCCTGCATTCGCGGGTCTAGGCGCACCATGGTGGCATCCTGAGGTAAGAGGTCAGATCTATGGTCTTACACTTGGAACAGGCAAGCCTCATATCTGCCGTGCAACTCTTGAGTCTATCGCATATCAGGTAACAGATCTTATCAGTGCTATGACAAATCAGGCTGGTATCGCTCTTAAGGAAGTACGTGTAGACGGCGGTCCAACAAAGAACAAGAGATTCCTCATGCCATTCCAGGCAGACCTTCTCGGAGTACCTGTAGTTCTCGCTGAGGTTGAAGATGCTTCTGCTTATGGTGCATTTGTAATCAACGGATTTGCACGCGGTAAGTGGAACTCATTCGAGGAAGCCGAGTCTACATGGGTTCGTCAGGGACAGTTCACACCTGATCCTGAGACTCAGCCAAAGGCATTCGAGGCATACGATGGATGGAAAAAGGCTGTTGCTCAGCTTATCAAATAGAAGAAATAATTAACAACAAGTAATATACAAATACTATTAAACAACCCAATTTTATGTACAAGAATGGAAAAAAAATGTGCTTCGGTGTAATCATCGGCACACGTGCTTATTTCAATTCAGCACTTGCAACTGACGTTAAGGCTAAGGTTCTTAAGAATCTTGATGAGCTTGGATATGAGTATGTTATTCTTCCAGAAGATGCAACTCCAACAGGAAGCTCTTCAATCGAGACACGTGAGGATGGTCTTAAGGTAGCTGCTCAGTTCAAGGAGAACCGTGATAAGATTGACGGTATCATCGTATGTCTTCCTAACTTCGGTTTCGAAATTGGTATCATCAACGCTATTTCAGATGCAAATCTTGGCGTTCCAGTACTCGTTCAGGCTTATGATGACTACAATGACAAGGTAGACCTTGATCATCGTCGTGACTCATTCTGCGGTAAGATTTCTGTTTGCAACAACCTCTATCAGTATGGTATTCCATTCTCTGATACAACACTTCATACATATGATATCGACGATCCGCTCGTAAAGGCTGATATCGCTAAGTTCGCAGGTGTTTGCCGCGTTGTTAACGGTCTTCGTCACTGCCGTCTTGGTCAGATTGGTACACGCCCACTTGGTTTCAATACATGCCGTGCTAGTGAGAAACTCCTCCAGAGAAGCGGTATTACAGTTGTTCCTGCTGACCTTTCAGAGCTTATCTTTGCTGCTGAGGCAATCGCTGACAATGATCCTGCACTCATCGAGAAGATGGAGAGCATCAGAGCATATGCAGCTGTTCCTGCTAACTATGATGAGAAGCTCCCTCTTGTTGCTAAGTTCGCTGTTGCAGTTGAGAAGTGGATTGTTGCTAATGAGGTTGATGCTGTTGCTATCCAGTGCTGGGATTCACTCGAGCAGAACTATGGATGCGCAGCTTGCGTTGCTATGAGTATGCTTTCTGACAAGCTTATCCCTTCTGCTTGTGAGACTGATATCGCTGGTGCAGTTTCTATGCTCGCTCTTACACTCGCTTCTGAGCACGCTTCAGCTCTTATGGACTGGAACAACAACTTCGCAAACGATCGCGAGAAGTGCGTATGTACACACTGTGGTAACTTCCCACGTGGCTTCGTAGGTAACGATGACCTCAAGCTTGCTCCTCTCGGAGTCCTTGGTCGTACACTCGGTAAGGTAAGAACATTCGGTGCAGTCCTCGCTAAGGTTTCTGAGGGTGACTTCACATACTTCAGAATTTCTACAGATGATCCTAAGGGATGCATCAAGGCATACCTCGGAGAGGGTAAGATTACAAACGATCCATACGGAATGGACGGATGTATCGCTGTTACAGAGGTTCCTAACCTCCAGAAGCTCATGAAGCATATCTGCCGCAATGGTTTCGAGCACCATGTTGCTGCTTGCCGTGGTCTTGTTAAGGATATTCTCCAGGACGCTATCGAGAACTACCTCGGATGGGATCTCTACGTTCACGAGTAATAATTAATAATTGAGTTATCAACTTAAAACATAAATAACGATGACACTTGTTACTAATGTAACTTTGGCAATGGTCTGCTGCATCTATTGCTGTATCTGTTGGGGTTCATGGGGTAATACCCAGAAGCTCGTGCAGAAGTCAGACTGGAAGTCATTCCTGTTCTACTGGGACTATATCTTCGGATTCTTCCTCACAGCACTTGCAGGCCTTCTCCTTTTCAACGGAGGAAATATCTTTGATAACATTACATGGACCAGTATTGCATGGGCTGCATTCGGAGGTATTGTCTGGAACTTCTCAAACATCTTCCTTACAGCAGCTAACGGTATCGCTGGTATGTCTGTAGGTTTCCCTATCGGTGGTGGTCTCGGATGGGTAGGTGGAATTATCTTCAACTACTTCTCATCAGGCTTCACAGGAAACCAGACTATGCTTTGGATCGGTGTTGTACTTGCTGTTGCAGCTATGGTACTCAGCGGCGTTTCATATAGCAAGCTTTCAAGCAGCCAGAAGAAGAGCCCTATCGCAGGTATTATCTTCGCTCTTATCTCAGGTTTCGGATTCGCATTCTTCTTCGGTCTTGTAGTTAAGGCTACAGCTCCTGAGTTCGGTGGTGTAGGTACAATGTCTCCTTACCAGGCGGTATTCTTCTTCGCTCTTGCAGTACTCCTCACTACTTTCATTCTCAACCCAATCGCTATGAAGCATTCTGTTGAGGGAAGACAGACAATGGAGCAGTACTTCAAGAATGGCGACACTAAGACTCACCTTATCGGTATGCTCGGTGGATTCATCTGGATGAGCGGTATGGTTATCAGCTTCATGTCTGCTGGCGCAGCTGTCAATAAGGCTGTATCTTACGCTCTCAGTAACGCTTCTCCACTTGTAGCTATGATCTGGGGTGTATTCATCTGGAAGGAGTTCAAGGGCGCTCCAAAGGGAACAAGCAAGTTCGTTGCTGCCATGTTCCTCTGCTTCCTTACAGCTCTCGTACTTATCGCTGCATCTAACTAGAGACTGATAAGTAACAACTGATATTTAGTAGTTAGTTTCAAATTATAGATGTTGTTTTTGCCTGCTCGATATTACTCGGGCAGGTTTTTTCTTTTTCTTTCGAATTCTTTCGTTTTTCTATTGTTTTTGTTGTTACTATTATCTATCTTTATGATGATATATGATATTATATCAGATATTTAATCATAACCCCTTTTTATATGAAATTCCACAAAGTACTTCTATCATGTGCGGCTGTTGCCATAGCAATGTCTTCGCTCAGCGGCTGTTGCCAAAAGCTTCAGGATCCAAATGGTCCTGTGAAGATCCGTACAATCGTTACATGTGATCCGGAATTGGATGACAATAACTCTCTTGTAAGATTCCTGCTTTTCTCTGACGGATATGATGTTGAGGGTCTTATCTATGCATCCAGTCAGGTTCATTGGAAAGGTGACGGTAAGGGAGGTACACAGTATATCCCAGGAAGAGAGTATGCTCGTCCAGGAAGAGATCTTGGCCCTCAGACAAGTTGGCGATGGGCTGAAGGAGAACGATCCCTCGATGCCAATGTGGAAGCTTACGAGAAGGTTTATCCGAACCTTAAGGCGCATAATCCTAACTATCCTACACCTGAGTACTTGAAGTCAGTTATTCGTGAAGGTAATGTGGCATTCGAAGGTGAAATGTCAGAGGATACTCCAGGCTCTGACCTTATCAAGCAGGTGATCCTTGACAATGACCCACGTCCTGTTTATATCCAGGCATGGGGAGGCCCTAGTACAATCGCCAGAGCACTCAAGTCAATCCAGGACCAGTATGAAGGAACAGCTGAGTGGGAATCAATAAAGGCTAAGGTTTATGCAAAGGTTAAGCTTTGCCTTTCAGGTCTTCAGGACCAGACATTCAAGGAGTATATCAAGCCAAATTGGCCTGAGATTGTGTCTCTTATCAAGAATGCTGGTGTGACACCTATAGGTTATGGTGCAAAGAGAGGCGTAGCTGATAAGGCTGACACACTTTACTACTCTGCAGAGTGGACTTCAGAGAACATTATGGGTAAGGGAGCACTCAGTGACAGATACAGAGTATGGGGTGACGGTCAGCAGATGGCTCCAGGTGATTTCACAGATTATTTTGGTCTTTCAGGCTATACTGCAGAAGAACTCACAAAGATGGGTTACTGGGTATGGCAGCAGCCACAGCCAAAGGGTAACTTCATCAGCGAGGGTGACACACCTGAGTTCCTCAATCTCATCGGTAATGGTCTTCGTGCATGGGAGGATCCACGTTGGGGTGGATGGGCAGGCCGTCAGAAGGAACTCTCTGAAAGAGAGAAAGAGGCTGGAGCTGTTGCAGCTTTCGGTATGAGAGGAAGCATTGATCCGGTTCTTCCTGATTTCGTCCCAGCTGTTCAGAATAACTTCGCCGCTCGTCTTTCATGGTGTACAACAGCAGACTATAAGGCAGTTAACCATGAGCCTAAGGTTAAGGGTATCCTTTCTATGACTGCAAAGGCAGGGGAGACTGTTAAACTTCCTGCTGAGGTATCAGATCCTGATGGTGATGCAGTTGAGTGCTACTGGAAGCAGTATAAGGTTCTGGATTCATTCCAGGGTGATGTGACTATTGCAGATGCTACATCTCCTAGCACTTCAGTCACAATACCATCAGATGCAAAG